>NZ_DATBUP010000102.1:0-7028 GCF_036515995.1 Pedomonas sp.
CAGCGGCGACCGCATCCAGGACAAGCCGCTGGCCGAGTTCGGCGGAAAAGGCCTGTTCACCAAGGAGTTGGACGAGGCGCTGCTCGATGGCCGCATCGATCTTGCCGTCCATTCCATGAAGGACGTGCCGACCCGCCTGCCGGCGGAGATGATCCTCGCCGCCATCCTCCCACGCGAAGATGTGCGCGACCGGCTGATCACCACGGGCGCACAGGGCATTCAGGACCTGCCGCACGGCGCGCGAATCGGCACGTCGAGTCTCCGTCGCGGTGCGCAGATGAAGGTGCTGCGCCCGGATTTCGTCATCGTGCCGTTCCGCGGCAACGTGCAGACCCGGCTCGACAAGCTGGCGCGCGGCGAAGCTGACGCCACCCTGCTGGCGGCTGCCGGTCTGCGCCGCCTGGGCCTGGATCATGTGGGCATGGACATCCCGGCCGAGGCCATGCTGCCCGCGCCGGCGCAGGCGGCCATCGGCGTTACGGTGCGTACGGATGACACCTTCACGCAGGAGGCCGTCGGCAGCATGAACCATGCGGATACGGCGCTGTGCGTTGCGGCCGAGCGGGCGTTCCTTGCCCGGCTGGACGGCTCCTGCCGTACGCCGATCGCCGCGCTGGCGACGCTGCAGGCAGACGGCTCGGTGCTGATGAAGGGTCAGATCCTGACGCCGGACGGCTCGCACCACGTCGAGGGCCAGTCGCAGGGCGCGCCGCAAGACGCCGCCGCCATGGCCACCAGCCTGGCCGAGGCGCTGATCGCGCAGGGCGGCCCGGCCATCAAGGCGCTGTTCGGTTAGGGCATGGCGCGGGTACTCGTCACCCGCCCGCTGATCGATGCCGAGCGGCTGGCCGCCCGGCTTGAGCAGGCGGGGCATGAGGCTATTGTCTCGCCGCTTCTCGATGTGGAGCCGGTGGACTGGGCGCTGCCTCCGGTGGCGTTCGATTCCGTGCTGTTCACCAGCCGCCAGGCTCCGCCTGCCGTTGCTGAGCAGGTGGCGAAGCTTACCCCCGTACCAGTGTTCCCGATTGGTCCCGGCACCCATGCCGCGTGCGTGGAGGCCGGGTTCGCCAGCCTGCAACCGCATACGGATGGCGATCTGGACCGCATTCTGGACGCGGTCATCGCCAGCGGCGTCAAATCCGTCTTGTGGCTGAGCGGGGAGCAGATCAGCCGGGACCCGACGCCGGTTCTTGCCGAGCACGGCATTCTGGTCACGCGCCGTATCGTTTATCGCGCCGTGCTGGCCGAGCGTTTCTCTGATGAGGCCGCCGCCGCCTTGGCGCAGAACCGGATGAATTGGGCGCTGCTGCTCTCGCCCCGTACGGCCCGGCGGTTCGCCGAACTTTACGCGAAGATCGACGGGGCAGACCCCGGCACCCTGAGCCTCGGGTGCATCAGTTCACAAGTGGCAGAGCGCGTGTCCGGCAAGCCGTGGCGCGCAATTGCCGTTGCAAATCAACCGAATGAGGCCAGCCTCTTGGCGGCCATCATGCTCCTGTGCCACAAACAGGCCTCAAGCGACCCTGAGGGGGAATGATGAGCGAGACGACCGAAAACCCGAATTCCTCTTCCACGAGCGGCCCCAGGACCATGTCCGGCTCCGGCAGCTCCGGGGATGCATGGACTTCCGCACGCGCCGAGGCGGTTCGCCGTCAGAGCCAGAGCGATCAGCCCCGTCGTGGCGCAAGCGGCTGGCCATGGGCCATCACCGGCATTGCCCTTGCCTTTGCAGCGGGCCTGCTGGCCAATCCGTGGTTCGAGGCCAAGGTGCGCTCGCATCTGCCTGAGCCGCTGCGCAGCTTCGGTGCTGCCGAAAGTGCGGCTGTTGCCGGCGCATCCGGCGATCAACTGACCGACCTGGCGGCCCGCGTCGCGGCGCTGGAAGCCCGCCCGGGCGGCACGGCCGATCTGCAGCCGCTCTACGAGCGTCTTGCCCGGCTTGAGGCGGGTCAGGGCGCAGCCGCTCCGGCCCCGGCATTCGGGGAGGAGCAGGCCCCCAGCTATGATACCGGCCTGTCCCAGCGCGTTGCGGCGCTGGAAGGGCGGGTGAACACGCTCGATCAGTCGGTCGTCAACGCCAACGCTCAGGCGCAGACGCTTCAGAATGCCCACGCCCAGCTGGACAACCGCCTGACCCAGCTGACGACGGAAACCACGGCCCAGCTTCAGGCGCTGCAAGGCCAGGGGACACAGGCCCGCACGCTTCTGCTGGTCTCGGCCGTGCGCCGCGCGCTTGACAGCGGCCAGCCCATGACCGGTCCGGTCAACCAGTTGTCCCAGACCCTCGGGCAGAACAACGCGGACGTGGCGGCGCTTCAGGCCGTTGCCAACGGCGCGCCCACCGTGTCGCAGCTGCGCCAGCGTCTGGCCCAGCAGAAGCAGACCCTGCTCGCCAAGGCTCCGGCGGCGGAAGGCCCGTGGTATGAGCGCGTGGGCGAGAGCCTGCGCTCTCTGGTGCAGGTGCGCCGGGCGGATGAGCCCGCTGCGGCTGTCTCAGGCGATCTTGCCTCGCAACTGGCCACCATGGATCAGCGCCTGGCCCGCGGTGACGTCTCCGGCGCGCTGGCGGCCAGCCAGGCCCTGCCGCAGAACGCCCGCACCCGGCTTCAGCCGGTGCTGAACGACATGCGCGCGCTGGTCGAGGCCCGTGCGGCGCTGTCGCGTCTGGAAACGGCGGCGCTGGCGGGCTGAGGCTCCGGACGGCGCAGTATTTGCAGCGGACTGCAAACATGCCGCTTGTCATCCCGTCTCGAGGTTGATAAGGGAGCGCAGTTCCGCATCGGGCCGATGTAGCTCAGCTGGTAGAGCAACGCATTCGTAATGCGTGGGTCGGGGGTTCGAGTCCCTCCATCGGCACCACTGCTTTCAAAAAGCCACCCCAGGAAGCAATCGCTCCGGGTGGCTTTTTTGCTTTTGGCGGGCATTTCTCCGGCCCGCGCGTTGTTCCGCTTGGTTACCCCAAGCGGAGAAGCGCCATGGTCAAACCCAAGCAGCCGTTTCCTGTCAGTGACGTGCGCCGGTATCTGGAGCCGGGGCCGATCGTGCTGGTCTCCTCCCGCTGGCAGGACAAGTCCAACATCATGACCATGGGCTGGCACACGGTGCTGGAGTTCACGCCCTCGCTTGTGGGGTGCATGATCACCAGCGGCAACCACAGCTTCAACATGATCCGCAAGAGCGGGCAGTGCGTCATCAACCTGCCCACAACCGCACTCACCGACACGGTGGTTGGCATCGGCAACTGCTCGGGCGCGGAAGTAGACAAGTTCGCCGAGTTCGGCCTGACGGCGGAAGAGGCCTCGGCGGTGGACGCGCCGCTCATCCGTGAGTGCCACGCCAGCTTCGAGTGCCGGCTGCACGATGACGCGCTGGTGGAGCGCTACAACTTCTTCATTTTCGAGGTGGTGCACGCCCACGTCGCCGCTTCGCCCAAGCATCCGGAAACCCTGCATTATCTGGGAGACGGCCAGTTCATGACGGCCGGTCCCATCATCAGCCGAAAGTCCAAATTCCTGCCGGACAGGCTCTAGCCGCTCTATCCTCTCCCTCGCTGCTTGTGTTTCTCTTGCGCAATGACGCCGGAGCGGGCAGCTTTCCTCCTAATAAAATTGCTTTCGGGAGGAAATCGTGGGGAAACTCCACCTTGCCGCTGCGGCGCTTGCCGCAACGACGGCTCTGATGCCGCATGCAACTCTGGCCGATGTGACGCTGGTGCGCGCCGGGCGCGTGATCGTTGATGCAAGCAAGCCCGCGCTGGGCGCATCCACCATCGCAGTGCGCGACGGGCGCATCGTGACCGTGGCGGCCGGCAATCCGGATGCACGGACGCTGGTGCCGGACCTGAAGCCGGATGAACCGGTGAAGGAAATCGACCTGTCTTCGAAAACCGTGCTGCCCGGTCTCATCGACTCGCACGTGCACCTGTCGAGCGATCCGGGAACGCCCTGGTGGCAGGAAGCGGTCAACAGCGACGAGTACGCCACGGCAGTCGGCACCAAGAACGCGCTGGTGACCGTGCGCGCAGGCTTCACCACCGTGCGGGACGTGGGTTCGGCCAAGAACGTGGGCTTTGCCCTGCGTAATGCGGTGCGGGATGGAGTCGTCGTTGGTCCGCGCATTCTGGCGGCCGGTCCGGGCATTTCCATCATCGGCGGCCATGGCGACGTCAGCGGCTTCCGGCGCGAGGTGATCGATGTTCTCTCGGGAGGCAACACCTGCACCGGCGCAGTGGAATGCGCCGCCCGTGTGCGCGAGGCCTCGCGCGCCGGGGCGGACGTCATCAAGATCACGGCCACGGGCGGCGTGCTCTCGCAGCAGGCGCGGGGCCTTGGCCAGCATTTCACCGATGACGAGCTGAAGTCGATCATGGACACGGCGCACAGCCTGGGCCTCAAGGTTGCGGCCCACGCCCACGGCGCCAAGGGCATCGAGACCGCCGTTCGCGCTGGCGTCGATTCCGTCGAGCACGGCACCTTCGTCGATGACGCGGGGCTGAAGGTCATGAAGGAGAAGGGCACCTACATGGTCCCGACCCTGATGGCCTTCACCGGCATCAGCGAGCGGCTGGGCAAGGGCGTCTACACCCCGCAGGTGGAAGACAAGATCCGCCAGACCCTCGCCGTTATGGGCAAGCAGATCGCGGCGGCCAAGCGGAACGGCGTTCCCATCGCCTTCGGCACGGACTCGGGCGTGTTCGAGCATGGCCGCAATGCGGAGGAATTTGGCCTGATGGTGAAATACGGCGGCCTGACCCCGCGCGAGGCGCTGAGCACCGCCACCACGGGCGCTGCCGGGCTGTTGGGACTGGAAGCGGACGTGGGCACGCTCGAGCCGGGCAAGTCGGCAGACATGATTGCGGTCGATGGTGACCCCATCTCCGACATCACGCAGCTTGAGAAGGTTCGGTTTGTTATGGCATCGGGTCGTGTGGTGCCGATGGACTAACGGCCTGTCGCATCATACTGGCGGCTTGGCTTGCGGGACTGGCGGTTCGTCGCGCGGGAATTGCTCCCCGGCGGTGGCGGTCGTCATGTCCCGGATCATATAAACGCAGCGGCGCAGGAGTTGCCGCTGCGTTCCGGATATGAGGGGGACACCTTGGTTATGAAGAACTGGAAGACGTGGCTTCGCGCCGGCGTCGTGATCGCACCGCTGGCGGTTCTGGCCGCCTGCGCAACCCAGCAGGAACCGGTGAAGGTTGTGGCCCAGAGCCAGGACCAGCAGCTGGCCCAGCTGTTCAAGGATTCCGACGAAGCCAACCTGCGCCTCAACCCGATCAGTGCGCTGGCCCGTGGCGACTTGCGCTATGCCGACCGGGTGGGCGACTACTTCTCGGACGCCTATCGGGCCCAGATGCTGCAGAACAAGCAGCAGGAACTGCTGCGCCTGACCGCGATCAACCGGGCGGCGCTGAGCCCGGACAACGCCATCTATTACGACGTCTTCAAGTACGAGACGGAACAGGCGATTCGCTTTGCCTCGGAGCCGCTGGTCAGCATCAGCGATCAGCTTTCCATTGAACACTTCAATGGCATCCACAACATGTTCCCCGACTTCTCGTCGGGTCAGTCCATTGCGCCGTACAAGACGGTAAAGGACTATGAGAACGGCCTGAAGCGTCTGGACGAGTTCGTGCTGTTGATGGACCGCGCCATCCAGCGCATGCGCGAGGGCATCGCGACCGGTCACGTGCAGCCGCAGGTGGTGGTCGACAACGTGATCGGCCAGCTTGATACCATCATCAAGCAGGGCGTCGAGAACAGCCCCTATTACATGCCGATAAAGAACATGCCGGCCGAGATTTCAGGTGGCGACAAGACCCGCCTGACGCAGGCCTACAGTGAGAAGATCAGCAAGGACGTCATCCCGGTCTACCAGCGGATGAAGAGCTTCATGGAAACCGAGTACAAGCCCAAGGCACGCCGCGTGCCGGGCCTGATCGGCATGAAGGACGGCCCGCTGCTGTACGCGGCGCTGGTGGAACAGCACACCACCACCACGATGACGCCGAAGGAGATCCACGAGATCGGCCTTTCGGAAGTGGCGCGCATCACCCGCGAGATGGAAGCCATCAAGAAGGAAGTCGGTTTCAAGGGCACCCTGAAGCAGTTCTTCGAGCACCTGCGCACCGACCCGCAGTTCAAGTTCAAGAGCAAGGAAGACCTGCTGGCGAACTACAATGCCGTCCGCGCACGGGTGGATGCGGGCATGCCCAAGCTGTTCAGCCGCTCGGTCAAGACGCCGTTTGAAATCCGCCCGATCCCGGACTTCATCGAGAAGAACAGCGCCGGCGCCTACTACATGCCGGGAAGTGCCGATGGCAGCCGTCCAGGCGTGTTCTACGTGAACACCTATGATCTGCCGGCGCGCACCAAGCCGGGCATGGAAAGCCTGTTCCTGCATGAGGCGATTCCGGGCCATCACTACCAGATCAGCCTGGCGCAGGAGACGCCGTCCATTCCCAACTTCCTGCGATTCGGCGGTAACAACGCCTACGTGGAAGGCTGGGGCCTCTACGCCGAGACCCTGGGCCGCGAACTCGGCCTGCTGACCGACCCGTACCAGCGGTTCGGCAAGCTGGACGCCGAGATGATGCGCGCCATGCGTCTGGTGGTGGACACCGGCCTGCACGCCAAGGGCTGGAGCCGCGACGAGGCCATCAAGTACATGATGGACAACTCCTCCATGAGCCGCACGGACTCCACGGCGGAAGTGGAGCGCTATATCGCCATGCCGGGGCAGGCGCTGGCGTACAAGATCGGCCAGCTGACCCACAGCCGTCTGCGCGCCGAGGCCGAGAAGGAGCTGGGTGCACGGTTCGATGCGCGCGCCTTCCATGATCAGGTGCTGAACACCGGCGCTCTGCCGCTGAAGGTGCTTGAAGCCAAGATCCGCAACTGGATCGCGGTGCAGAAGGCCAGCGTCTGATCCGCGTTCAGCGGCTGAAAGACGGAAACGCCGGTCGGGGGCAGCCTCGGCCGGCGTTTTTCCTTTAAAAAAGTATAATAAATTCGAGTGGCTTAGAGATC
>NZ_DATBUP010000103.1:0-18008 GCF_036515995.1 Pedomonas sp.
CCTGCACGGGCCGGACAAAGCATGGCAGATCTTCCGGGGCGTTCACTGGCTGAATGATCCTACCGCATACACGACCGCGCCAGCGGAGCAATGGCAGTACCGGCCCGCAGTTCCTGAACCCGAAACATTGTCGGAACTGCAACAGAAGCTTGTCAAAGGCGCTGCTCGGCCGCTTCCGACGCTAGGATCTCTGGACCAGAGCAAGGCGAGGAAGGAAGGACGAACCCTCCACGAGCAGGCGCGCCGTATGCTCGCGATGAACGGCATCTCCGGACGAGGCGGCTTTGAATCGGAAAGTAATATCTGGCTGATCAATGGGTCGCGCGCCCGTGAGACCAGCGGAATTCTCGTGAACGGCCCTCAGTTTGGCTGGACGTCACCATCGTATGTTTATGGCGTCGGGCTCCACGGCGCAGGCTTTGACGTGGTCGGCAGCACCTACCTCGCTCTGCCCTCTATCTTGTTTGGCCACAATGGAACCGTTGGCTGGGGCAGCACGGCCGGATTGACCGATTTGGTCGATCTATTCGAAGAGAAGCTCAATCCGATCGACCCTGACCTTTATTTTCATCAAGGCGAGTGGAAGCGGTTCTCCATCCGTACGGAGATAATCCCTGTTAAAGGCCAGGCTCCGAAGGAATTTTATCGTCGCGAGAGTGTCCACGGACCAATCGTCGCATATGATCCGGCAAAAGGCGTTGCCTATGCAAAGTCTCGGGCGTGGGCTGGTTATGAGATGCAGACGCTGGGCGCGTGGTTTGATCTGGCCCGAGCGAAGAATCATGCCGCTTGGAGGCAAGCGGCCGAGCGCATCGCGGTGAACATTAACTTCTATTATCTCGATGCCACCGGAAACATCGCCTATTACCTCGGGGGTCGCTACCCGGTCCGCGTAGCGGATCATGATCCCCGGTTGCCCGCAGTCGGAACTGGTGAAATGGACTGGATCGGAATAGCCGCACCAGACATCAATGCTGCGGCATACAATCCCAAGACCGGGTTTCTTGCGAACTGGAACAACAAGCCGGGTGCCGGCTGGCCCAATGGAGACCAGTGGTGGTCGATGTGGGGAGGAGCGCACCATGTCCGCGTGCTTACTGATAAGCTAACGGCAACGGAAAACTTTACCCCAAAAGAGGCATGGGATCTCATCCGCTACTCGGCACATGCCGACCATAACCTGGCCTATTTCCTGCCCTACCTAAGGAAGGCGCTCGATAAGGGCGCATCGACCAGTGCAGGACAGGCACTCCGAATTCTGGAGCAGTGGGATGGCCAGTGGCGCGATGACAACGCCGATGGCATCTTTGACGGCCCCGCCCCGGCAATCATGGAAGCATTTCTAAGCCGTCTATTCCGCGCCGTCATTGCCGATGATGTCGGTGATCGTAACTTTGCACGATTTGCGGCGACGTCTTATCCCGTCCGCGAGATCCCCGTTGGCGCAGACTTGCCGCCAGGAACACGCGTTCTGATCCGGAACTTGGCTGGGCTCGAGGGCAGCACCCAGCTGGCTTATGATTTGTTCAATGGTGAGGACCCGCTGGCCGTATTCCGCCGTGTCTTTGAGGAGACGGTTGCAGCCCTTGGGAGGCAGTTTGGGCCGGAACTGACCGCTTGGCGGGTTGCGGCATTCAAGCCACGCTACGCTGTTGCTAACCACATTGGGGTACGTTTCGGCAGCGAGACTGAGCGCAAGATTACTGCCTTCCAAAATCGAGGCGCCCTAAACTCCATGTTCTGGGTGGACAATGGCCAGCTCAAAGGGGTGGCGATAGCAACACCAGGTCAGAGCGGATTCACTTCGATCGACGGGCGCCGCAGCCGCCACTATGAGGATCAACAGAGCCTGTATGACAAGTATGAGTGGATGACACTGCCTTTTACAAAACAAGAGGTGGACGCCCATACGACCAGCGCTACCGAGTTGCGGTACTAGCCCAATCAAATTGATATAAGCCTTAGACAAAGAAGAATATATTCTGAGTACCCCCTGTTCAGAGAACAGGGGGTGTTTTATATTCAAGTCGCGTCATCGTTGCGGTCCTCGTAATGCTTTCAATTATTATAGATAAGCAATTAGACTGCCCTGGTGAACATGCGACAAAAATCACACTCTTCTCTGAACAAACTTGGTCCACTGCTGACCGTGAGCGAAAATTGGGCGGCGCTACAAGCAGAACTTGAAGCGCGTGCATTGGCTCAAAAACGTGAGGATGCGTCTGAACCGCATGCGGGGTATCATATATTGCAGCATCCGAACGGAGATACGTTTGAGTACTACCAGATTGATGACGAGTTCTATGCAGGCATCAATAACTTCATTTTGCCGAATGAGCAATCATTTGCCTTTATCGGTGAGGACTGGATCCGTGCCGCGTGGATGGTTGACGTTTCTGGCGACCAGGAGTTGCTGCCTTTCGGCCATGGCCGTGTCCCGTCATACATCACGCCGGCTTCACTCCAGGCACTGCCCGGCTATTGCGACTTTGAAGTGCAACCAGACAACTTTATCAAAGTAGAGCGATTCCGGGCTAAGGCTCATTTGAAATGGGTTTCCATTGCTATGAGTCGACGCGCGCTCCAGCGCGCTTTGGGGGAGATGGACAGCCATATTCCTGCTGAACTCGACCACTATCTGAATCGCGATGCTTCCGTTCTCATGATGAGAAAGACGGCAATCTCCGCAGCAAGTATGGGAATTGTGCGCTCGCTGTTCGAGGTGCCGCTCCTTGGCAATCTCCGCTACAAGTTTTTTGGCAGCCAAATACACTCGCTCTTGTATATGACCTTGGGCAGCGATTGGCATAGCGACAATCGGCAGCCTCAAGATAGCGCTATGGCGCGCAAAATATTACGAGCAGCGGAGCAGCTGCGTTATCACGCGCGAACCGGTAAATTCGATGCCGGTGAAATTGCGAACAATGTTGGGCTGAGCCGCTCGGTTTTCGATCACGGTTTCTCAGCGACCTACGGCAAGTCACCTGGCCGGTACTGGCTTGAAGAGAAACTCAAATATGCGGCGGAACTTCTTATAACAACCGACATGCCAATCAAGCAGATCAGCATAGACCTCGGCTACGATGACCAAGGATCATTCAGCCGGTGCTTCAGAAAATGGTCCGGACTTTCGCCAAGTCAGTTCCGGGCTCGGCACCAAGGTTACATCTGACGATCAGCGGCGGGCCGAGCTTGTATGCTAAAGTATCGACGCAGGGAACTGCAAAGGGCAAATTTGGTCAGGTCGGCGAAAATTTCAGCAGCTTTGATACCGCCAGGCACAAACAGCGGCGTACTGAGCTGATAGTTCTCACCTGCCGCGGGAGGGCCATAACCGGCCAATTCCTGCATCTCACTAACCGAATTGGCTCAAGACATTGTATGCGTGCTCGTGAGGCCGTCCGCGGATCGGCTTGCACAAAAGCTTTCAGCATGGCTGCTGGGCCGATTGGTGGCCTCTCATTAAATAGCGTCTGCAACATTTTCAGCTCCCGCAATCTAAGCAAGGTAGGGGAAGCGGCGCATGGTGCCCTCGGATCAGCAGCGGCGCCTGCCGCTGAAGCTGTAGCATTCTATCTGTAGTCACGAAGGCCTCATGCGATGGATTATTTAGAGATCTTCTTGGTCTGCATAATAGTTCTGATTTTCACTGACAGAATACTCTGGTGGAATATATTCTTCGTTCTATCCGTGAAGGAACGAGCTGGAGGATGGGGCGCGGTCGCAAAAGAGGCCGAATATAATTGGGCCAACCCGATTAAATGGACGTTATTCATTGTGATGTCAACATCATATTTGTCAATGCACTTGCAGATGATCAGAGACGACATCAGTACATTAATGCTAATATTATTATCGGCAATTCATCTTTCCTATTCCACAATGGTCGCAACGAAAGATTTTTCATCTGCACAACAAAAACGTAAATAGCTAGTTAGATGCGAGGCCGCACTTTACATTTACCTGACGTGCGCTCAATGGCGTACAACCGGTATTCCGAGCTTAGAAAGCATCTCTTCCGATCGCGCTGCAACATGCCAGCACAGACATTGCCCTATGGTCGCGCCTTTGCTCATCACAGCCAAAATGGATTGGCTAGGCCTTGTCGCGTGGGGCGCCGAATTCACGACAGAGATGAATGACAAATTGAGCCCACCGCGGCAGCCGTACCGGCATATCTCCAGTACGGCTGCGAGCGGCCCGGCTACGCAGCGTCGTCGAGGACGATCAGGTCGGACGGGCCGTAGTCGCTGGAGGGTGAGGTATCGTTTGTTCCTTCGTTGGCCTCGATCGGCGGCGCTGCAGCCTCTGCAGGTTCGAGTATTTCGGCCGGCAGGTCGTGTTCGTCGGCCGTTAGGGTGCCGTCTGTCGGGACCTCGGCAGGGAAGCGCAGAATGCTCGGTGCCCAGGCACGAGCTCGCTCGTTGATTTCTGGCGAGACATGGCCCTCGCCTCTGAACAAGCGCTCCATACTGTCGGCCAATGTCTGCTTCTTTTGGTCCATGTACCCTAGCTTGAGGCCGATCGCATCAATGTCATCAAGGGCAGTTAATATCTGCTTCTTGTTCAGCCGCTCCCAGAAGTTGGCCGCGGTAGGCGCCCACCAGTCCCGGATCTGCAGCCCCATCAGGGTGCCGAGCAGTTCCAGGAAACCGTAGCGTAGACCTGACCCCTCCGGAGCGTCAGGCTGCACGTTGGGTTTGCACATTTCGGAAAGGCAGTACGCCAGAATGTCCGCCTTGGCAGTCGGGGTCAGGGTCTGGAAGGTCAGAAACCGAGTTTCAACGGATGGAGCCTGCATCCAGGTCAGATCCAGCCGGGCAAGCTGCTCTTCAAGGAACTCGGCGGCAGGCGTGAGCTCATGTGAGACAGCAAATGATGCCCGACTGGCCTTCCGGGCTGTCAGTTCAAAGCCCAGCTCAGGGGTGAACGTATTCAAAACTTTGGAGGCAATCATGAATACTGTGCAGTCGTAGGCAAGATCAGGGGACTGGCTCAGGCCTGCTGCGACGATCGTCCGGCGCTGGTCGGCCAGTTCTTCTACGAGGCTGCGGGAATAGCCCTTCGGTTTTTCGGCAGCGCTTTGCGCCCCGATTGTCACGGGAATTATATCATTTGTCGGCTCAGATGCCTCTGACTGGGAAACCTCAATGGCTGTCTCATCCTCGCTTTGTGCATCGGGTAGAATGCATCGATAGAGACGGCGATAGATTTCCGGTTGACCATCATCATCGATGCCAAGGAAAGCGATGGCCTCTGCTTGAACTGTGGCTGGGTAGCCGTGCTGCTTGTTTTCAAGCTCTTCGATGTCGAGTTCAATCTGGCTGTATTCCTCAGCTTGGTCATCGGTCAGCTCATCGAGATTGCTCAGTTCATCAAGCCGTTGGGCCAGTTCAGATTTTCTCGCCTGATCTTCATCGGACAAGGTCAAGTCTTCAGTTGGCAGCGCCTGCATTTCCGCAGTCTCGAGCAGAGACGGCGAACTGCCGAGGGAGGCAATCAGTCGAACCTCCCGATAGATACCGCGCTCAACGAAATCGTCTGCCATCGCGGCGAGTTTTTGGGTGGCAAGCTGCTCCAGGAGCGGTTTATCCCGCCATGTCTCGATTTCCTCAAACAGGGCCGGCTCGATCCGGCCGCCGGCGGCCGTGTAGCTGTCTCGTCCAACAAAGAGAGCAAGACGATGACCCGGCTCGACACCCTGGCTGAGGATCTGCTTGCGGATTTGCGTCGCTCCCCAATGCCAGCCTGGTCCAGATGCCTGCTGCCAGACCTGCAGCTGCACCGACTGATCGGTCGTGCAGGCGTAGGCTTGGGCCTGATCCAGGGTCAGCTCCTTGTCCCGATAGGCTTGGGCGATATCAGGATGCAGGTGCGCGAGGCGCAAGCGCTTTTCAACGGCGCTGACGGTAAAGCCAAACTGTTCCGCGATATCTTCTATCCGCTGCCCCGTCGTCTCGATTAGCTGGCGGAACGCGGCGCACTCGTCCAGGGGATGCATTGCCTGGCGCACCATGTTCTCGGCCAGTGCCTCCGCCAGAGCAGCTTCTTTGGTCGAGACGCGACAGTCGATTGGCCAGGTCCGCTTGTGTAGCCCAGCTTCCACCAGCGCGCTAATGCCGTTGTATCGTCGACCGCCAAAATAGACCCGATAAAAGCCCTTTTTACCTTCGCTCGGGTAGACGGCGAGCGGCTGCAACAGCCCGTGGTGGTGAATACTAAGGGCCATGGACCGCAACTTGGCGGGCAGGGTTGTCGGGAGAGCCTTGTCAGCGTCGCCTAATGGCGGTGCATCGCCTAGTGGCGGTGCGTCGTCCGGGAGCAGTTCGTCAACCGCATGCTCGTTATGGGTCCTACGGATATTGTCGTCTGCCAGGATCAGCTTATTGAAGGGGATCTTTCGAATGATTGCTTCAGCCATGTGAGCCTCCAGAAGAAGGTTGCTGTCGAGGCGGTGCTTTCTGACCTACCGCCCGCCCCTCCCCTCCCACCTCCCCTCGCCATGGCGTCGCGGCCATGTGTCGTGCTCACGTGGGGTCTCACCGCCCCGCCGGGGCAATGCGCGGTACTTTCATGTCGGCTGGTGCCAGGAATTAGACGCTCTGAATGGATGGTGTTGCAGAGAACCAACAACCTCGTAAGCTTCAACTGGCCCGCCGCGGATGCTGTACAATATTCGAATTGCATACGGAAAAGTTCGCGCTAATATATTCGTGTATTATAGTTAATGCGGCTATGCGTCTGCCGCACACGAGTGCGCTTAAGTCTTTAGTTCTTGGATGAAAATCGCCTGGCAGGCATCGTTGTCCAGATGTTTTTGAGCACATTTTTTATAAACTTGAATTGACGTTTTGGGTGTGAAGCTGTGTCACTCTGGGCCGTTGTTGGGCGGCCCCCTCGTTAGTTGCCGATCACGCTACCGATAACCCTTTGCAACAGACAGCCCATGCTGCCTGAGGAGAGAGTTATGACTGATGCACCCTGCGTCGGTCTGTCGAGCGTGAGGCAACGTGACAGATCACCATTAGACGACATGTACCGCAACCATAAGCGGGATGCGGTCCTGTTCATCAGGCGTCGCTGTGCACGAACAGGCATCGATCCAGAGGATATCGTCCAAAGCGCATTCGAGCGCTTGGCGGCGAGACAGCATGTGCAAAGCAGTGCAGGTATCAGAAAAGAACGTAATTTTCTGCTTATGACTGCCCTCAATATCCTGCGAGACCAGGTCCGTCAGAGCCGCACACAGGCGTATATGGCCCACCATCTTGATCTCGTGGGCCCTTTTGAGACGATTGAAGAGCTGACGCCCGAGGCCGTCGTGGCGGGGCGCCGCAGCCTGGAGATCCTCGACAAGGCACTCTCTGGCTTACCCGCTGCCCGGCGGCAGATGTTTCTGGACTCCCAGCTGGAAGAGAAAACGATCCGCGATGTTGCGGCCAAGTTTAATGTGCCGAGGACGACCGTTCACGACATCGTGACTGCTGCCCTGCGCTCCTGTTCGCGCGCACTGAACCCGCCTTCTGACGACTTCTCAAGGTCGTAATTCCTGATGATCTGAGCTTCGCTCGAGGCCCGCGGCCGCTGGTTTACCAACTGGCTGGCCGGAGGCGCCACGGGCGAAGTGCTGAAGGGTTTTGGACGATGAAGACGCTACCTCGGGCTCTTGCCCGTGACTTATTCTATACTCGCACTGGAATGGATGAGGCTCGGGTCGCCAGCCTTGTGGCAGACAAGCTGTTCGGACTTGAAGATGGCGAGTTGTACCTGCAGTACACGCTGTCCGAGTCCTTTCGCTTCGAGGATGGCCAGCTGAAGAGCGCAACTTGCCACATGGTGCAGGGTTTCGGTCTTCGTGGCATCTTAGGCGAGACGACTGGCTTTGCGCATTCCAATGAGGTGTCCGAGGCTGCCATATGCCGGGCCGGGTCCACGGTCGCAACGATTGGTGCTGGTCGCGGAGCCCGCTGGTCGGACGCTCCAGTGCGCACGAACCAGATGGTTTATCCGCCGGGCAACCCCTTCGAGCCGTTTCTGTTCCAAGCGTCGGTCAGCTTGCTGGCAGAGATCGACGCCTTTTTGCGCGGCAAAGACCCGAGGGTTATGCAGGTTGCAGTGGCGCTGGACGGATCCTGGACAGTTATCGAGATCTTGCGCCCCGACGGCTATCGCACGTGGGATGTGCGCCCGCTTGTGCGGCTGGGGGTGCAAGTCGTTGTGCAACAGGGAGAAAAGCGCGAGACGGGCTACGAGGGTATCGGCGGCCGCCACGACTATTCACGGTTCTTCTTGCCAGACATTTGGCAGACGATGGCGCTCGAGGCATTGAGCAGAGCGTTGATAAACCTGCAGGCTGCACCTGTGCCTGCGGGCGAGATGACCGTGGTGCTCGGCCCGGGATTGGCCGGTATGCTGCTGCACGAGGCCATCGGCCACGGCCTCGAGGGTGACTTCAACCGCAAAGGCATCTCCGCGTTCTCGGGCCGCATCGGCGAGCGGGTGGCCGCTCCCGGCGTGACGGTGGTGGACGACGGCTCGCTGGAAGCCTTACGCGGCTCGATCACCATCGACGACGAAGGCACGCCGACGGAGCGCACCGTCCTGATCGAGGACGGCATCCTCAAGGGCTACATGCAGGACCGCATGAACGCCCGCCTGATGGGCGTGAAGGCCACCGGCAACGGACGGCGCGAAAGCTTCGCCCACGCCCCGATGCCGCGCATGACCAACACCTTCATGCTGGCGGGCGACCGCGACCCGGCGGACATCCTCGGCTCGGTAAAAAAGGGCATCTACGCCAAGACCTTCGGCGGCGGACAGGTGGACATCACCTCGGGCAAGTTCGTGTTCTCGTGCACCGAGGCTTACGAACTGGAGAACGGCAGGATTGGCCGACCTCTCAAGGGTGCGACCCTCATCGGCCACGGGCCGGACGTGCTGACCCGCGTGAAGGCCATCGGCAACGACTTGGTGCTGGATCCGGGCATCGGCGTATGCGGCAAGGGCGGCCAGTCGGTCCCCACAGGTGTCGGCCAGCCAACGCTGTTGATCGAGGGTTTGACGGTGGGTGGCAGTATGCTGTGACGGAGGCAGGACAGCAGTGGGGCGAACTGTTCCGTATTAGCCCAGAAGCTTGGTAAAGTTAGAGAGAGCCATAAGAGCAATCAACAGCACAGCCTGGCTGCCGATGAGCCATCGCACCGTATCAGCTTTAAGAGCAGAAAGGCTGGCTTTCATCTGAAGGCCAAGCCGCGTTTCAAGCTGATCGAGATCGCCCTTGGTCGCCACGTTATCCCGGGCCTGGCTGCTGGTCTCACCAAAGGTGTGGGCCAGCATCTCGGCTTGCTTGTCCTCGAAGCCGGCATCTTTGAGGGTTTGGGCGATCTTCAGCGTGTCAATCATTGAAGTCATCCGTCATGCCTTTCCGTTTTATACCACGGCGCAGGGCTGAGAGGAAAGCAGGCTGGCGTCGGGCGGTGGCCGTATCGTCCCGTCTCTTTTCAACGCCCCGCCGCGGCCGGCGCAAACCACAGTCAGGGTGGACCAGACGCGGGGTTTCACCGTAGCCAAGCACCTTGTTGCGGCCATGGGTCGCCCAGTGGACCGGAGCGGTGGCTCTGGATCAAAACTCGACCGCAGTCATCGCGACCAGCCTGCCGAACTTCTCCATGGCGAGTGCATAGATTTCATCCAGGTCAAGCATGATCATTTCTCCGGTATAATGAATAGCTTTCGACCAGCCGGTCAGGTAGTGCCGGCCGCAGCAGCCCACCTCAAAAACGACGCATACCTGACCTGGGGCGAGATGCTGCGGGAGCTTGTTGCACAATTCTCGCAAGTGTTCCTCTAAGTGCCCAGTCGTACCCGGGCGATTCCCGACGGTATCGACTGCAAATCCATACAGTCCGTCCTTTTCAAGCAGCTCGACCCTGAAATCAGCCAGAAATGTTCGAAAGGCGGCAGGATCTTTGACCTTGACGTAATTTGAACGGCATACACCAGACCAGCGGGTCATAGCGTCGTCTCCCTCGTTCTAGCTGGCGGCTGACTTGGGACTGAACAGCGCCAAGTAGCGGCAAGGCACGTGTGTGCCCGCCACATAGGTTGCCAGGTTCTCAAAGGTCGCCCGTGTCTTGATGTGCGCTAGCCTTTGTGCATCGCCAGACGCATGCCGGTGGGGCGCGGTGTTGGCGGCCTGCTGAATGACGTCGTGGTAGTCCGAGTAGTAGACCGATGCGATCTGATGGATCTCCCGCCAGTGCTGGCGCAAATGCTCACGCTGGAGGCTCGCTGCGGCGGAAATCTCGCCCCACTCTGCCTCGGAGAGCGCATCAAGCCGGCTCCAGAAGAAATGAATCTCAAGAGCCGCCCAAGGATACCGGCCGTCGCGCTCGATGAGTGTATCGGGCCAGATCGGGCGGCTGTTCTCGACGCCCAAGCGCATAAGGACCGCATGTGTCAGGCTGATGCCGAGGATTTCGGCAACCGCGCGGTCGATGACGTCTTGGGGCGCCGCCTCATATTGAGCATGGGACCAGCGGGCGAGGTGCTTCAGCACATACCAATGCGGCTCAACTTTGAGCGGGGTCAGGGCCGGAGGCCCGCCTGGGCTGTCAGGGTCATGGAGGAGCGTGTGCTTGACGCCCCAGAAATCGCGCATCCATTCGGCATTGTGCTCGATTTGCTGCAACCGCCACTGGGCAGAAGGATCATGGGTGAGACCATCCCCGGGCCCGTCTGTGAGGGACGTCAGCATAAGGCTTGGCCGCGAGAGTTTGGGCAAGCGCGTGGGTTTCTGGAAAAGCTTAAGCAGGTCTTTTAGCATGAGAAAGGCTCCTTCTAGCCACAAGGCGCTGATGACATCCGCGCAGCTCAGTGCCGCCCCCACGGGCAAGCGGGAGGAAACCTGAAAGCGTTAGGGATCAGGGCATTGGAGGATAAACTGGGAAGGCCGGCGGGGCTGAAGCCTGGTCGCCTGCGACAGGGCGTCTAATAATCCTCGGGGAAGCCGATGGTAAGCACCCGGCTGGTGGTGGCCGGATTTGCGGAACTCGAACTGGCTTTACGGCCATTGCTGTCGGTGTAGTTGATCTTAAAGAAGAAGGTTCGGTCCCAAGCCTCGAAAATCCGAAGTCGTGCTCCAGGCAGGGATCGATGGTCTCGTCAAATGCATCGAACGCAGCCAGAGCGCGCAGCAGGTAAAGCCGCCGCGCCAACCATTCCCTGGGCAGAAGCCCAGGCGCGGATCGAAGGAAATTGTCGACACTTTCTGTCAGCACAACTTGGTCGAGCCACGTATCGAAGGGGGCCTGGCGTAGCTGGTCGTTACGCTCGCGGATCAGCCGCTTGCGCGCCGGATCGTCACAATCGTGGGACATGGCGGAAGCCTTTCAGTAAGCGCATGCAGTTAGCCTGTCCGCCAAGACGATAGCTTGAGGGCGGACCTCATGGCATTTCAAGATCAGCACACTCTCCCCGATACGGACCATGAGCGAGGTCGTGCAATCATGGTGGGCCGGTTAGGGGCACATGCCGTTCTGTCCGGACGCAGTCGCTACCGAGCAGCCCGAACAAGCAGGCATCGGCTGCTCCCAGTTCCGAGGTCATAATGGATCTCCTGAGGAAAGACGAAGAGGCTAGGAACGGGCGCTGGACCGACGCCTCTCGCCCCTCTCCCTTCCCCCCTCTTTCTTCCCTCTTTCCACTTCTGCCTGGGCGGGGAAGAACACTGCGGTCGGGACCACCGAGTTCGGACGCCGCCCATGACTAATGCTGAGAGAATGCGCTTTTGGCAGCAGCAATCTATGCGGAGCTCGAAAGTCAACGGTCGCCGCTAGTATCGTCGGGTGCTATTTCACCGGTGCGTTCTAAACGCAGATCAGCCCTCGGGAAAGAGGCCCCTAGCATTGCAACTTATGCCCTCCAACTGAATGCCGACAAACGAAGCTGACGGCAAAACCGCGTCTATCGCTAAATGGCCCGCAGTAGTATTCGGGAGCCTGTACGCGGATAAGTCGTGACAGCAACTTCGGAGAGACCAGAGCGGATTTCGAGCGATCTAAATAGCGGGGTATTCCCGCGGGACTGATTTTCTGATGCATGATGTTGGCTGGGGACTAGAGGCCAGCATGGCTGGGTCAGCCTCTCTCGATGGATTTGCTCACGCGCGTTTTAGCGGCGATTGACGCCGGTGCAAGCTGCCGGGCGGCAGCGGCCCGGTTTGGGGTGGCGCCGGCAACGGTGATCCGCTGGCACACGCAGCGCCGCTTGACCCGCGATTTTGCGCCCCGGCCCCAGGGCGGAGACATGCGCTCGCGCCGTGTCGAGGCCAGCCGGAACACGATCCCGGCTCTGTGGGAGGCCAACAACGATGCCACTCTGGCTGAGTTGCGCGTGGCGCTTTGCGAGGCGGGCCTTGTGGTGGCAAATTCAACATTGCACTGCTTCTTCGTCCGCCATGGCATCACGCGCAAAAAAGACCGGCCACGCGATCGAGCAGGACCGGCCCGACGTCCTGAAGCAGCGCCAGGCCTGGTTCAATGGACAGCTCGACCTTCACCCCGAGCGCCTGGTGTTCATCGACGAGACCTGGACGGCAACCAACATTGCCCGCAGCCATGGACGCTGCGCCAAAGGGGAACGCCTGCGGATGGACTTTCCCCACGGGCACCGCAAGACGACCACGTTGGTTGCCGGTCTGCGCATGACCGGGATGATCGCCCCGATGGTGCTGGATGGGCCGATCAACGGCCAATGGTTCGAGGCCTATGTTGCCAAGGTTCTCGTGCCGGAGTTGCGGCCGGGCGACGTCGTTGTCATGGACAATCTCTCAAGCCACAAGCGCCCCCAGGTGAGTGCGCTGATCGAGGCCGCAGGCGCACGGCTGCTGTTCCTTCCGCCCTACAGCCCCGACTTCAACCCAATCGAGAAGGCCTTCGCCCGCCTCAAGGCGATGCTGCGCAGGGCAGCAGAGCGAACCGTCTCCGACCTTTGGGATCTGATCGGCAAAACTGTTCCGGCCCGCCGAATGCGACAGCTACTTCCGCTCGTGCGGATATAAAGCAGACTGAACGGAATCCGCGCTAATTAATACATGGCCGTGAAACCATACGACGCTATCAATGGAGTTTACTTAAGTAGGTTTACTTGCACAATGCGAATGGATAAATGCGATTATGGCGTCGTTTGTGCTCGCTACGACGTTCATCCCACGAGTCTCGTTGAACATTTAGTGATTCATAGGGGGGGAAATGAAGGACGAATATGAGGAAGGAAAACCTCACGGCTATCGCTGGATCAAGCCGCTAGTTTTTGTTGCTGCTATCTTGGCCGGCTGCTGGTACGCCGTAGATTATTATATGGCGCAGACTTGGGAACTACGTGCTGCAAAACGAGATTTGGAAAAGCGGCTCAAAGATCCAACATCTGTCCTCTATTCTGACATCGACAGATGTTCCTCAGGAAATGGGGTATTTGGCATTTACAATGCTAAGAACTCTTACGGGGCTTACACTGGAGAAACAATTTTTTTTGCCTTTGGATCTGACATTGTATTAGATGACGAAGTCTATCTAAGCGCCTATGGCGCAATTGACCCGCAGATGTACTGTTCGCAAGGCATGCCAGTGCCGGTTAAAATTCAGAATGAGCAGTGGGAAGCGTTGCCAGACCTAGAGCGGTTTATTTTTAAATTGGGCCAGAAACAAATCCAAGAGAATCCGGATTATCGGAAGGCATACGAAGAGCAGGCCGCACAATACAGGGAGATGATTAAATCAAGGAAGATGAAGCTTTTGTTCCTGAATCTATGGTGATTCCCCCTTGATTACGTCGACCTTAAAGCCCTCTGTGGTTGCCGCCCGTTGTGCAAGAGGGTTCTGATTTTATGGGTGTGATCGAGTGCGGTCTTCTGTCAGGCCTTTATCTGCGGCATTTTCAGAAGCCGCTGCCGGTATGGTGATCCGCAGAACGGGCTCAAATCTGTTTGTCGAGCTTTGATGCTCAGGACTCTAAACTGGTTTTTGCGCTCCAGATCTGCTCGATTCTTCTGCCCATGCAGATCGTCGCCTTCTCACACCTCTTTACCGGCATTCAGCAGATTGATGTGGCATGATGATCATGCTGCGGCAGCCGGTATTGGGTCTCGGTAATCCTGGCCTTTAGGTAACATGGCCCAGATCGCCCGCGCCATCTTGTTGGCCAGGGCGATTGCCACGAGCATTCTCGGCTCTCGGACCAGCAGGCGCGCCAGCCACGATACGTCGGGGATTGATGTGCGCTCCCCCGCTAGTTCAATCGAGACATAGCGCCCACGATCAGCATGCGGCGGATATCTGCTTGTCCGGCTTTGGCGATGCGCCCAAGCCGTTCCTTGCCGCAAGTGGCGCTCTGCCGTGGGACCAAGCCCAGCCATGCCGAAAAATCCCGGCCATAGCGAAAGCCCTCCATCGGCGGCGCGAACGCTTCCACCGCCAAAGTTGTTAGCGGCCCGATGCCGGGCATGGTTTGCAGCCGACGTGCCATACCCGTTTTGGCGGCCAGGTCCTCGATCTTGCGCGTCTTGGTCTGGATCCGCGCCGTCTGCTCGGCGATCTGCACGAGCAGATCCCGGCACTTCTCGGGCGCCAGACCGGGCAGGTCGTAGTTCGGGGCAGCCAGGATCTCTTCGATCCACTTGATCTGTGTGTCTTTGCCGTGCGTAAGAGAACATAAGTCGACTCAGCAGCCGCCCCTAATCTGCAACGGCTTATCGTTGAATATGACGAGACTGTCTGGCTCAGATGCGAACCAAGCATAGCTGCCCCATGCGAGACTGCTCACGGTTTTCCGGAAGGCGGTAGCGTCGCGGTCAAGATATGCGGTGACGAATGCGGTATGCTCCGCCGCGAAACCCGCCCCTTCGGCGATTTGCAGCAGCGCCGTTTTGCGCGCATGATTCACCGGTCCATCTGTGTGCACGACCTCGACGAAGACCAGCAGCGGATGCGCCGGCCCAAGATCGACTAGCACGATATCGGGAAGGCTCTTGTCCGCTGGGATGGTCAGACCGATCGCCTTGGCCAATTCATCATCCCGCGCAACGACTTTGTTACCGCTTTCGCTCAGCGAGATCACACCAGGCTCCTGCAAGAACTTTGGCGCAAAGACCTCAATCACTGCCTTGGAAATATCTGCGCTCGGCCCCGTTGCCATGCGGCGGGTTTCACCGTTGGGGAACGTGACCAGTTCATATGTGCCGCCAGCTGCAGCGCCTTTGCGCACAATCGCGATGCGGGCGAGCGCACCCGCATTAAGGTACTTCTCACGCCAAGCAGCCGCCTTTGCGATGAAAGTCGCTTCGTCGAGATTGGGTGATAGCAGCGCCGCGAACTCCGCCTGTAGCGCATACCGCCCTGCCGACGACGTGGTGGGAACTGGCCGATCGATGACGGCACCATTTTGGAGCAGAGCGTAGCGGATCGTATCGTCCCGGATCGACTCTCTCGTGTTAACGGCATACCACCTGTCAGGGATATTCAAGCCTTTGCTGGATTGCATCGACAGGGGCACCCAGGCAGCGCGTTCATCGTCACCCAGTAGCTCTGCCTGCGCGTCTGTCATCCGCGTCACCTGATCGGGCCGCAGCCAAACGCTATTTCCTTCCACTGCACCGACATAAAGCATCACAAAAATTGTCTTGGCTGCGATTTCCCAGATGGAATGCTCGCGGTTTGCGCAGCCTTCAGGGAATATTACCGGCAAGCGTGCGTGGATATCCTTCCACGGCAAAATCGGCGGGAACGTCATGCTTCGAGACCATAAAGAAGGCGCAGGGCCTTTTCGATAGCTGTACGCGGAGAACCCTTAGCGACAAGTCGCTCTATGGGTTCCATAGCCGAGGCAGGCGGCAGCGGAATGGCCCCGAGTTCAAACGCCGATACGGCGACACTTCCACTGATGCACCGAAATATCTGATCAATTAGATCGCTGTTGAGCACGGCGGCGACGGTGGCCGGAGTCACTTTTGGTTTGCCGATAGCGCGCACCATGTTCAAGTGGTTCTCGATGATAACCCCGCCATGCGCGTCTATAAAAGATTGCGGTAATTCGGCCGCGATGAGACGGCGCGATTGTTCCTTGGCAGTGGTGCGCTGAACCAGGACGCATTCCTGATCTTCAACAAGCCACTCGTCGCCCAACTCAGTTTTGAAGTAGGGTGCATGGTTCTTCTTCTCTGCCCGGAACACGAAACGTCCATCTGAAGTCACCGCCTCCGCCCAAATTAGTGGATGCAACCCGCGCGCGGCGCGGGCGCGCATCTGAGACCTGAACCTATTCCAAACGAGCGGCCCAGTCGAAACACCATACCCCCAATCGGACAGGCGCCCGGCCATACCTTCAGCTGCCTTGATCAGCCCCACATGGCCGGGGTCCCGGGGGGCAAGCCAAGGTGCGCCGGCATCGACCGGAAGGCTGACTTTGCCATTCTTCGTCAAGTGCGCCTTGCGCTCGTTATCTACATTGAGATAGTGGACGTGGAAGCAATCGCGCTTTCCTCCCTTACGATAGAGCGCGAGAAGGGTTTCCTGCAGCACATCCTCGAAGACGCCACGGCGAGCATGGACGAAATCAATCGCAAGGGGCGGAGCCTCGGCTGCAAGCAGCTGGCGCAAGGCAGTATAATACTTCCCGCCGAGGACACTCGCGGGCGTCAGATAGGCGATAACGCCGCCGGGACGCGTCCATCGCAGAGCAATGTCGGTGAATACGCCATACAGGTTGGCATGGCCGTACAAACTTCTCGAATAGCGAGAGCGCTGCACGGCCGAAAGCGTTACCCGCCCGTACGGCGGATTCCCGATCACCAAGTCATATTGCGCCGTGGGCGTCTCTTCGAGTGTGTCGCAGACCTTCACGAAGGTTGGCACGGCACGGCCACTCGCCATACTGAGATCAGAAAGCAAAATTTCAAGCGCAGCTTGCGAAAGTGACGCCGCATGTGGATCAAGTTCTAGGCCTGAAAGACGGGTACCTAGCTGGGCAAGGATAAACGCTGGCTCGCTACCTTTAAGCGCCCGGCGCATGCGGGACGCAGCTTCCAGCAGAAAGGCGCCGCCACCGCTCGCTGGGTCGAGCACTCGCGCGGTTGCCCAATCGACGCCACCTTCACCGGCAAGATCGAGAAGGCGCTGTGTCAGTGCTGGGGGCGTGTAGAATGCACCTAAGCCGCTGCGTTCCTTCTTCGGCAGCAGGACCGTGTAAAGACTGGTCAGGAAGTGTGCACCTTCTAAAACTGGCAGTACCGCCACATCGCGCCCGATTGACGTGGCGAGCTGGCTCGCGGTACTGTCGAGCTTTCCGCGCCCGACAACAATGGGTGGACTGAGAGTTAACTGCGGCGCCACACAAGCGGCAAATGTCTCCATGGCTTTTCGCGCGAAAAGCGCAGCCTGGCTGGTGCGGCGTGTCTCCGCGATCGTCTCGGCCCAGGCGCGGGCCACGACGCGGGCACGCGCCAGCTCAACGCGCTTGGACTCAAGAGAAAGGGTCGCGTCGGCGGTTGCCGCCTTTTTCAAGCGTGCCGTTGCTCTGCCGTTTGTCATCTCGTCCCCTCCGTCTGCGCACTAGCTGTTTTCGGCGCGAAAGGCGCTACCTTGGTTTCGTCGGCCCGCTTCCGGACTTCTGCGATGTCGAAGCTGGTCTGCATCTCCATCAAGTCCTCAATAGGCACGCTAAACGCCTTCTCGATGCGAACTGCCATTTGTGGCGCGAGGTCAGAGCGCCCATTAAGCAGAGTCGAGAGCACCGGCCAAGTCACCTCAAGCACGTGTGCGGCCTCCGTCACCGACAGGCCGTTGGCATCGACGACCTCGCTTTTAACGAACCGGCCAGGATGGCCGGTCGCTATCGCGCGCACTACAGCTTGCATATCGCCGCCTCCCTACCTTCGCTGCGTTTCGGGCCTGTGCCCTGTAAAGAGGCGCTTTACAAGCTTTTTTGTTCCATATCTGTTCGACAGCCTTATTGTT
>NZ_DATBUP010000104.1:0-8313 GCF_036515995.1 Pedomonas sp.
AACGCCGATGGCATACAAGCGGCGCATCCTATCCTCTCACCATCGAGACCCGCGTGGAGGCCGGCCAATGAGCACGATCCTTCACCGGACCCCGCAGTCCCGCCCCCTGTCCCGTCGCGTCGCGTCCGTTCTGCTGGCCAGCGCAGCCTGGGTGTTTCTCCCCGCCCCTACGCTGGCCCAGGACATCGCCGCCGCGCCGACGCTGGAGGCGCCTGTTGCCACCCAGGCGGCGCCATTTGCTCTCTCGGTGAGCGAAGGCGGGGCGGACCGGCACCCGCTGGCCGAGAGCGGACTTGGCAATGTGGACATTCAGCTGAAGTTCGACGGCCTTGACGTGCGGCCGCTGCTGAACGTTTCGACGGCTGACCTGCGCCGCCGCTTCAAGCCCGGCGAGACGGTCCAGTTCCTGACGAGCGCCAACTATCCGGCCTTCATCGAACACGCCGAGATCCGCGTGCACCGCGCAGGCGAGGAAAGAGGGGAGCGGCCGCTGGCGGTCATTCCTGCCGTGCCCAACGGGGTGGCGGCATGGGAGATGCCGGACGACGCCATGCCGGAGAACGATGCCCTGACCTATGTGCTGCGCGTTTATGACGCCAAGGGCCGATATGACGAGACCGAGCCTTTAGCGTTGCAGCGAACCGACAGGAGTGCGGTGGCTACCGACGAGGAGGGACCTCTCGTCGTAACGCCTGGCGCGAGCGAGGACCGAACAGCTATCCGCAACATTCCGTTGAAGGGCGGCGCGGTCACCGTGGCGGGCCGCCAGGTGCCGGAGGGGCACACCGTCACCCTGCTGGGCGAGAAGGTTCCCGTCGATGCCCGGGGCGCGTTCGTAATGCAGCGCCTGCTGCCGCCTGGCGCGCACGAGGTGGATGTGGCCGTTACCTCCGAAGCGGACGGCGACAGCCTCGTCCTTAATCGTCGCATCGACGTGCCGAAGGAGGAGTGGTTCTATACGGGCCTGGCCGACTTCACCGTCGGCAAGCGGTCGGGCGATGACGACATCGATCTGGTGCGCTCGGGCGACTATGACGACGTCTGGGGCACCGGCCGCCTCGCCTTCTATGCCAAGGGTAAGCTGAAGGGCGAGACCATCCTGACCGCGGCAGCGGACACCACCGAACGCTCCATCGGCAAGATCTTCAAGGGCCTCGACAGCCAGAGCCCGCGCTATCTACTGCGGCGCATGGACCCGGACGATCATTATCCGGTCTATGGCGATGACTCGACCCTGATCGAGGACGCGCCGACGGCCGGAAAGTTTTTCGTCAAGGCGGAGAACGGCGCCAGCCATGCCATGTGGGGCAGCTACAAGTCCGCCATCACCGGCACGGAGTTTCTGCGCGCGGACCGCGGCCTTTACGGTGGCCAGGGCGTCTATCGCTCGGAGGAGACGACCGCGTTCGGTGAAAGCCGCGCCGAGGTCACCGTCTATGGGGCGCAGCCCGAGACCCTGCCTCAGCGCGACGAGTTCGCAGCAACGGGCGGCTCGGCATTCTTCCTGAAGCGCCAGGACATCACACTCGGCTCGGAAACCATCACCATTGAAATCCGCGACAACATCAGCGGGCGGGTGACCGAGCGGCGCACGCTCATGTATGGCGTCGACTACAGCTTCGATTACATGCAGGGCATGCTGATCCTGACCCAGCCGGTCAACTCCGCCACCGCGGCCAGCGGCCCGGTGCGCAACGGCGCGCTGGGCGGGAACAACGTGTTCGTCATCGCCCAATATGAATATGTGCCCAAGGCCGGCGAGCTGGACGGCTACATCTATGGCGGCCGCGCCTCTGGCTGGCTGACCGAGAACCTGCGCCTTGGCATGACTGGCATGAACGAGAAGACCGGAGAGGCGGACCAGCAGCTCTACGGCTTCGATGCGCAGCTGCGTCTCAGCGAGACCAGCTTCCTCGAGGGCGAAGTCGCCCGCTCCAAAGGGCCGGGCTTCGGCCTGTCCCGCTCGTGGGACGGCGGCCTCAACTCCAGCGACATCGCCACATCGGGCACGCGCGCGGACGCCGCCACGGCCTGGCGTCTGCGCGGCCAGCTGGATCTGGCCGACATCAGCGAGGATCTGGCCACCGGTACCATGAGCGGCTACCTGGAGAAGCGCGAGGCGGGCTTCTCCACCATCGCTGAGCAGATCCATGCCGACCAGACGGTGTGGGGCGTGAAGGGCAATGTGCCGTTGGGCGGTCGCGTCAGGCTCGGCTATGCTTATGACTCGTTCAAGGACGACGCCAGCAGCGTGCAGCGCGAAGGCAGCACCAGCCTCAGCTGGAATTTCGCTGATCCCTGGACCGTCTCGCTCGGCACCACCTTCTACGAGAGCCGCTCCCTGCTGGCCGCGCAGTCGGGCAAGTCCGGCTACAACGGCTCCCGCGTCGATCTGGGCGCTCGGCTGGAGTACCTGACCGCCCGCGATGCCAGCACCTACGTGTTCGGCCAGGTGACGGTCGACCGCGACAGCGACATCGTCGGCAACGATCGGGCCGGCGTCGGCGCCACTGTGCCAGTGACCGAGAAGGTAAAGCTCTCAGGCGAGGTCTCCTACGGCGACACCGGGCTGGGGGCGCTTGCATCCGCCAATTATCAGCCGGCCGCCGACGACAACTATTACATCGGCTACAGGCTCGACCCGGACCGGGCCTACGACCTCGACCGCACCTACGATCTGGCCGGGCGCGATCGGGGCGCGATCGTGGGCGGGCTCAAGCGGAAGCTGGGCGAGACCATCGCCGCCTACAATGAGAACAGCTACGACATGTTCGGGCGGCAGCGCACCCTCACCCAGACCTATGGCGTCACCTACACGCCCGCGCCTAAGTGGGTTTTCGACGCCGGGATGGAGGCCGGCTTCGTGCGCGATCGCACCCTCGATCCGACGACCGGGCTCGAGCGCTCCGACTTCAAGCGCCGGGCAGTCACGCTCGCCGTGCGGCACAATGATGAGGAACGCGGCCTTAGCGTACTGACGCGCCTCGAGGCGCGCTTCGAGGAGTCGGACGACAACACCCGCGATCGGAACACCTATCTGCTGACCACAGGGGTCATGGTGCGGACCCATGAGGACTGGCGCCTCCTTGCCAATGTGGACACGGTGCTCTCCGACAAGACCGACGGCGCGTTCTACGATGGCGAATATGTGGAGGCCTCCGCCGGGTTCGCCTATCGTCCGGTGGATAATGACAGGCTGAACGCCCTGTTCCGTTACACCTGGCTTTACGACCTGCCCGCGACCGGACAGGATTCGGCCTACGGCGGCGAATTTGGTGCGGCCCAGCGCAGTCACATCGTCTCGGCCGATTTTATCTATGACCTGAATCAGTGGATTTCCCTCGGCGCGAAGTACGGCGCGCGCTTCAGCCAGACGCGGGCGCGGGTGATGGGCGGCTCGGAAGACTTCGGCCCGTGGGAAAAGAACTCCGCCCATCTCGGCGTTCTGCGCGCCGACTTTCATGTCGTGAAGAAGTGGGACTGGCTGGTGGAGGGCCGGGTGATGCACATGCCGGAAGCCGCGACCACCGACTACGGCCTGCTCACCGCCCTCTACCGGCATGTGGGCGACAACCTAAAGGTGGGCGTCGGCTACAATTTCGGCTCCTTCTCCGATGATCTGCGCGATCTCACGCTAAACGATCGGGGCTGGTTCCTTAATGTGGTGGGCAAGTTCTGACGGTCTTAAAGCGAGATGCGAGCCAAGCGGAAGAGCCGGTCAGGCCCCGCTTGGCACCGTAAAATCGTCTCCGCCGGGTTCGAAGCACCAAGAGACCTAGGCCGTGGGTAGGCCTGTTCAAATGTGCCTAGACTAGGACAATATAATTAAATATAGTCCCTGCCGACGCTACTATATTAGAAATATTATTTCAAGCTAGCTGTTTAGCGGCGCATTGTTATCCGGACAATGCCAGGCCGCCTGCTCATACCGGTCGTGTATGCTTTTGACCTGAATACCCTTCTGGCTGCCGACTCCATTATTCGGTTTTGGCTGATGTGGTTTGGAGATTAAGTCATGCTTGCTCCGATTCTCGAGGATGGCAACGGCCTGAAACTATCGCTTAACGCAACTCAGAAGCAGAGCTTCGCCTGGATCGCCCGACCGGACGGGTTTATAGTCTGGTCCAGCCAGGTCCAGCTTGCGCCGGATATCTCGGGCGGTGGCGGCATAGAGGGCTATCGGTGGCGCAAACTGCTCGATCCCGCCACTTTTTCGGACATCCTCGCTCGTTGGCGGCAACTTACCTCGTCGACAGAGCCATTTGAGTTTGTCCTCCCGCTGATAGATTTGGACGGGCATCCGAGGATTCTCGTGGCTTACGTATGGCCTCTCGTTTTCGCCGACGGCCGGGTGACCCACTGGATCGGGTCGAGTAATGGGGCGGCAGTCCGGCGTATCGACCAGGCTCTGCGTCCAACGCGGGATGCTCAGAACAAAGCCTTCTTCGACCAATCCGTGGCGGGCTTTGCCGAAACAGACAGCGAGGGGCGTTTCACGGAAGTAAACAAGCGCTATTGCGAAATCACCGGGCGAACACGCGAAGAGTTACTTACTCTTCGGATGCATGACATCACGTTCGTAGAAGACCTGCCCCACAACATCTTTCTTTTTCGCGAAGCTGCAGCCAACGGCCAGTACTTCAGTCTGAAGAAACGGTACGTCAGGCCTGATGGCAGGCTCGTCTGGGTCCGCAACAGTATTTCGGCTATCCGGGATGAGGCGGGGAAGGTTCAGGGTATGGTCTGCATTTGCGTTGACATTACCCAGAAAGTCACAGCCGAGGAAGCACTGCGCCAGGAACGTGGCCGGGCAAGAAGCGTCCTGCGGAACATGAATGAAGCGTTTCTTCTGATCGGCCATGATTATCGGATCATCGATATCAATACCCACGCTCTGCGCCTCAACCAGCGCCTGAAGCAAGAACTCGTCGGTACGCTCATCTGGGATCAGTGGCCCGGATCCGAACACTTGGACTTTGGGCGCCTGTACAAGCGGGTGATGCAGGAGCGCAAGCCCGGGACAGTCGAGCAGATCTATCATTGGCCGGATGGCCGACATGCGTGGCTGGAAGTGCGCGCCTATCCGGCTGCAGAAGGCCTTGCGATCTTCTTTCGGGACGTGACCGACCGCAAGCAGGCCGAACGCAACAACGCACAGCTCGCATCGATCGTAAGCTCGTCTCAGGATGCCATCATCAGTTGCACGCCTGACGGAATTATCGAAACATGGAATCCAGCAGCTCAGCTTTTGTTTGGATGGCAGAGTAATGAGGCGATTGGACAGTCTGTAAACCTTCTCGTTTCAGATGGCCATGCTCATGAAATTGAAGGGGCATTGGCCGATGCCTGCCATGGCAAAACGGTTAGAGTTGAATCAGTTGGCAGGCGGCAGGACAATTCAGACATACCGATTAGCCTGGCGTTGGCGCCGTTGTGCGACGCCCAGGGCAGGGTTGTCGGCACGACAGCCATGATACGCGATATCAGCGAGCGCAAGAGGGCAGAGAAATTTCAGAAACTCCTGCTCGCTGAGCTCGGTCATCGCATGAAGAACAGCTTTTCCGTGATCCAGGCGATTGCCCACCAGACCTTCCAAGCTGAGGGGGGCACTGCAACCGCCTACAAGGCATTTTCCAAGCGCCTGCGCTCTTTGTCCATCAGCCACGACTTGCTGTTACAGGAAAAGTGGGAAGCAGCGCCGCTTCGCAAGGTGTTGGAAAGGATACTGGACGGCCTTGGCGATTTTGGACACGCCAGCCAAATGGACGGCCCGCAGATCATGCTGCCGGGCAGAACTGTCATCTCGTTTACGCTGGTCATTCATGAGCTCGCCACCAATGCCATGAAATACGGCAGCCTTTCAGTTCACGGCGGAACGGTTAATATTTGTTGGGAGAAGCAGGGAGAAGCGCTGGCGCTTCACTGGCGCGAGCGCGGCGGCCCCCGGATTTCAAAGCCGGCAACATCCGGTTTTGGAACAAGACTGATCAAACAGGCCTTATCGCCGGTGACAGGTGCCAGTGCCAATATCGACTATCAGGAGGACGGGCTGGTTTGCCGGATATTTTTGCCTCTGAGCGAGGCATAGAGCAGACCGCCTCCGCACTCGCCGATACCACCGCCCTGGAGTTGGAGCCCATAGCGGCCCACGGCGCGTAGGAGGCCTGGACAGTGTTTGGGCAAGGGCTGCGCGAGAGTGAGAGCCGGAGCCGCATGAAAGGCGATGTGGTCAGCACTGCCTTCTGTCTGACCGATGCTCTCTGAAGCGCTGAAGATGCTCGATGAGCGCGCGCAGTTTGGGAGCCATACTGCGGCGGCTTGGATAGTAGAGATAAAAGCCGGCAAAGAACGGGCAATAGGCCTCCAGCAGCGGCATAAGCTCGCCCCGCTCGAGCCAGGGCTGGAAACTTTTCTCCATTCCAAACGTGATGCCGGCCCCGGCCACGGCGAGCTTGATCATCAGGGCCATGTCATTGGTCGTGATTTCAGGGGCGACCGCTACACTGAAATCCTGGCCATGCTCTGCGAATTCCCAGCGATAGGGTGCGGCATCGGCCGCGGGACGCCAACCGATGCAGCGGTGAGCAGCCAGGTCTCTCGGATGCGATGGAACGCCAAAGCGATCGCTGTAGATCGGCGCACAGACCGCAATCTGGCGCTCATCGCCGGCAATCGGCATTGCGATCATGTCCTGCTCGATGACCTCGCCCAGTCGCACCCCGGCGTCGTACCCCTCGGCAACGATGTCAATGGCATCGTCAGTGACCGTGACATCCAGCTGGACCTTGGGATTCTCCAGAGCAAAGCTTGCAAGCAGCGGCCCTGCAAGAAAACTCTCGGCGATCGAAGAGACGGCAAGCCGCAGCTGTCCGCTTGGGTGCTCGCCAAGACTGGCGGTCGTCTCCAGCGCCGCCCGGATATCCGCAATGGCAGGTGCGATCTCAACAAGGAGACGCTCGCCCGCCTCCGTCAGGCTGACGCTTCGCGTCGTCCGTCGGATGAGGGCGATCCCCACCCCTTCCTCGAGCCGGCGGACCGTCTGGCTGATTGCCGAGCGGGTGACGCCCAGGCGATCCGCAGCTGCCCGAAAGCTGCGCTTCTCAGCCACAATTGTGAAAACGAACAGCGAATTGAGATCGGGACCCATTGATTAGTTTTTCTTGCCAGAGTGTGAACCAATGGCATTCTTATCACAACAATCCAGCGGCTCTACCGTCTGCTCGCCGCAATCGGCGGCTTTGAACAACGCAGACGAAGGAGATGACCATGCCCGACAACAAGGTGGTCCTCATTACCGGCGCATCGAGCGGCATCGGCGCCGCCATTGCACGCGAACTTGGCGGGGCGGGCGCAAAGCTGGTGCTCGGTGCACGCCGCACTGACCGGCTGGAAGCACTTGCCGGGGAGATCAGAGCCAAGGGCGGCGAGGCGATTTCGTGCCGGCTCGATGTCACCAAGCGTCTAGATGCAGGCGCCTTTGCCGATGCCGCATGCAAGGCCTATGGCCGTATCGATGTGATCGTCAACAATGCAGGCATCATGCCGCTCTCGCCCATGGCAGCGCTGAAGGTCGAGGAATGGGACCGGATGATCGATGTGAACATCAAAGGCCTCCTCTACGGCATCGCCTCTGTTCTGCCCGAAATGACGGAGCGCGGCAGCGGACACATTATCAACATCGCCTCCATCGGGGCTCTTTCGGTATTTCCGACGGCTGCTGTCTACTGCGCCACCAAATATGCCGTGCATGCGATCTCCGAGGGACTGCGGCAGGAAAATGACAGGATTCGTGTGACCTGCATCTACCCTGGCGTTGTTGAAAGCGAGCTTGCCGACACCATCACGGACCCGGTCGCAGCCGAGGCCATGCGCACGTTCCGCCAGATCGCACTGCAGCCGGATGCGATTGCCCGGGCCGTCCGATACGCCATCAGCCAGCCCGAGGATGTCAATGTAAGCGACATCGTCGTTCGCCCGACAGCCAGCAACGGCTGATGAGCGGATAATCCTCCCCTGTACAGCATGCCAGCGCCATCGGCCAGGATGGCGCTGGAGCCGCTCGGCGCGGGCGCCCCCTCTCAGGAGCATTGCTTGGTGACAGCTGTCAGGACCTTCCGGTCGGGATCATGGGCTGCATCGGGTCGCCTCAGCGCCTGGCTCTCCAGGCACATCCCTTTCAATTACCCACATCTTTGATAGCGAGATTATAGCCCACCGACATATCCAGGAGGCGCCGCCACCCTCTCCACATCACGATATTTCCGGGAGGGGGATCATGACTTCGCGCCAAGTATCCGCCGAGCTTCGCAACCT
>NZ_DATBUP010000105.1:0-12998 GCF_036515995.1 Pedomonas sp.
CGCCTTGGTAGTGTCATCGGCGGTCCATGCCTGCTCGGGCGCGGCCTCAGTGCAGGCGGTACTCGGAATCCACCCAGCTCAGCTCCGCCGGGGTGATGAGACCGGCGTGCGTGATCTGCACCGAGTGCAGTGGTGCCTCGATGTGCTCCCGCCAGTAATCCAGAAACTGGTGCAGGCGGGGGAAATCCGGTGCGATATCCAGGGTTTGCCAGACGAAGCTCTGGAGCAGGTCATGATGATCCGGCATCCAGTAGATGATCTCGGCGGTCAGCAGCGAATAGCCTTTCATCCGAAGTTCGAAGTCGGACAGGTTCTCAACGCGATTGGTCATACCAATACTCCCTAAAACACCCCAATCCGGTCTGCCAGGGAACCGACACGTACAGTTCACTCTACATGTTTCAACGCATGATGTCCGCTATTGTATTGCTGCGTTTCGTCTCAAATTGTTGAATTTCATCGAAATTTATTATCACTCGACTTGAGTGAGTGCCAGCATGGCCCCATATGCGCTGCGCGGCTCAGCGACGTGGTCGCCCGTATTCAACATTGTCATGCAGCGCGACTTGACCGCCTCCGCCCAAAATGGAAGGAAGCCGATAGACCGGGGTTGCGCCCCGCCCATCGCCAATGAGGTTTGCTCCATGATCCGCACGACTGATTTGCGCTTGAGTGGTTTTGTGTCTGCGTCCGCCCGCCAACTGGTACTGGCCGGGGGCCTGCTTCTGGCGGGCATCAGCCTGCCTGCGCTCGCACAGCCGCTTGGGCCGAATGTCGCCCAGGATCAGGTGGCGGCGCATGTGAAGGTGCTGGCGTCCGACGCGTTCGAGGGGCGCGCTCCCGCAACGCCGGGTGAGGAAAAGACCATCGCCTACATCGCCGAGCAGATGGCGGCGGCGGGCGTCAAGCCGGGCGGAGAGAAGGGCGGCTGGTATCAGGCCGTCCCGATGATCGAGAGCACGGTCCAGCCCGCGTCGCTCACCATCACGGGCGGCAAGGCCCCGATCACGCTGTCCTACGGTGACGATCAGGTGGTCTGGACCAAGCGCGTGCGCGATATGGTCTCGGTCGAGAACGCTGATCTGGTCTTCGTCGGCTATGGCATCGACGCGCCGGAGTGGAGCTGGAACGACTACGCCGGGCTGGACGTGAAGGGCAAGACCGTGGTCGTGCTCGTCAACGATCCGGGCTTTGCCTCTGGCGATCCCAAGCTGTTCAACGGCAAGGCCATGACCTACTACGGCCGCTGGACCTACAAGTTCGAGGAAGCGGCCCGCAAGGGCGCTGCCGCCGTGCTCATCGTTCATGAAACCGCGCCGGCCGCCTATCCGTGGGATGTGGTGAAGTCCAGCTGGACCGGCCCGCAGTTCGACATCGTGCAGGCGGATGAAGGCATGGGCCGCGCCGCCGTCGAGGGGTGGATCAGCAGCCAGTCCGCCCGCAAGCTGTTCGCCGAAAGCGGGCTGGATTACGATGCGCTGACCCAGGCCGCGCACCGGCCCGGCTTCAAGGCCGTCAGCATGGGCAAGCTCAAGCTGTCGGCCACGCTGAACAGCAGCATCCGCCGCTCGAACTCGCACAACGTCGTCGGCATCATCCCCGGCACCAAGCGGCCGGACGAGTACATCCTCTACACTGCCCACTGGGATCATCTCGGCCGCTGCACGGCGGACAGCACGGGCGATGACATCTGCAACGGTGCGGTGGACAACGCCACCGGAACCGCCGCGCTGATCGAGATGGGCCGGGCGTTCACGCAGGCGAAGCCGGAGCGCTCCGTTGTGCTCGTTGCGGTCACGGGCGAGGAATCCGGCCTGCTTGGCTCCAAGTACTATGCGGCCAACCCGCTCTATGCGCTCAACAAGACCGTCGCGGGCCTCAACATGGATGCCCTCGGCACCATGGGCCGCACGCGCGATGTGGTGGTGATCGGGCAGGGCAAGTCTGAGCTGGAAGACCTGCTGAAGAAGCACGCGGCCCGTCAGGGCCGGGTCGTGGTGCCGGAACAGAAGCCGGAGGCCGGGTCATTCTACCGCTCTGACCATTTTGAACTGGCCAAGGTGGGCGTTCCCATGCTTTACGCCGACGGCGGCGTCGATGTGCTGGACAAGGGCGCGGAGTGGGGCCTGCAGCAGCAGGCGCTCTACACCGCGAACCACTATCACAAGCCGTCTGATGAATACCGTGAGGATATGGATTTCTCCGGCGTGGCCGAGGATGCAACCCTCCTGTTCCGGGTGGGTCTGGAGCTTGCAAATTCTGTAAACTGGCCCAAATGGCTGCCGACCGCCGAGTTCGGCGCGGCGCGGGAAGAGTCTCTCAAAGGAGCGAGTAAGTGATGCGTCAACCTGCTGAGTGGGCGAAGCACGATGCAGTCTGGTCGGCCTGGCCCAGCCATGCCGACCTGTGGGTGGAAGATCTGGAACCGGCGCGTGAGGAAGTCGCCGCCCTGTTCCGCGCCATTGCGGACGTGGACCCGGCAACCGGTGAACGCCGGGGCGAGCAGCTGAACATTCTCGTCGCCAACGAGGAAGCCAAGGCCAGCGCCGCGGCCGCGCTGGCCGGCACGGGCGTCGTCCTGCACGAGATCCCGTTCGGTGACATCTGGCTGCGCGATACCGCGCCCATCTTCGTGGCAGGCCCGCAGGGTCTGGCGGCCCATGGCTTCCGCTTCAACGGCTGGGGCGGCAAGTACGTGCTGCCCTATGACGATGCCGTCTCCATTGCCGTCGGCAAGGCATGCGGCCTGCCGTTCCGCGAGTTCAGCTGGGTGCTGGAAGGCGGCTCGGTCGATGTGGACGGGCAGGGCGCGGCGCTCACCACCGAGCAGTGCCTGCTCAACACCAACCGCAATCCGGACCTCAGCCGCGCCGAGATCGAGAAGAACCTCATCGAGCAGCTGGGCATCGAGCGCATCCTGTGGCTGGGCGATGGTCTGGTTAACGACCACACCGACGGCCACATCGACAATCTGGCCCGTTTCGTGGCGCCGGGCGTCGTTGCGCTGCCGGAAGCACGCGATTCCGACGACCCCAACCGCGACATTTACGCCGAAGCGTTGGCGCGCCTGAAACAATACTCTGGAATCGAGGTGGTAACCTTCCCATCTACGGGCCGGGTAGAGAACGAGGACGGCGACGTGATCCCGGCGTCCTACTCCAACTTCTACATCGCCAACACGACCGTGGTGGTGCCGGTGTACGGCACCAAGTGGGACGATGCGGCGGTAGAAGCCATCGGCAACATGTTCCCCGGCCGCAAGGCGGTGGGACTGCGGGCGGATCACATCCTCACCGGCGGCGGCTCGTTCCACTGCATTACGCAGCAGGTGCCGAGCTTCCCGGTCGTGGACGTAAAGTAAGGAAGGGTTCAAAGCGTCATGACGCGTCAGATTACGGTTGCGGGGCTTCAGCTCGCCTTCACCGACGACATGAAGACGGACATTGCCGCCGTCGCCGACCTCGTGCGCGAGGCGGCGCGTCAGGGCGGTCAGGTGATCCTTCCGCCCGAGCTGTTCCAGGGCCATTACTTCTGCAAGGACCAGCAGGAAGATTTCTTCCTGAAGGCCTTCCCGGCGGATGAGCATCCGGCCGTGCTGGAGATGCAGAAGCTGGCCAAGGAGCTGAAGGTCTACATCCCGACCTCGATCTACGAGCGCGACGGCCACCACTACTACAACTCGCTGGTGATGGTGGACGACGCGGGCGAGATCATGGGCCTCTACCGCAAGAGCCATATTCCTGACGGCCCCGGCTATCAGGAGAAGTTCTACTTCCGCCCCGGCAACACCGGCTTCAAGGTGTGGAAGACGCGCTACGGCACCATCGGCGTCGGCATCTGCTGGGACCAGTGGTATCCGGAATGCGCCCGCGCCATGATGCTGCAGGGTGCCGAAGTGCTGTTCTACCCGACCGCCATCGGCTCCGAGCCGCATGACGAGGATCTGGACACCAGCGCGCTCTGGCAGCGGGCCCAGATCGGCCACGCCGTCTCCAACGTGGTGCCGGTGGTTGCGGCCAACCGCATCGGCGACGAGAACGGCCAGCACTTCTACGGCCACAGCTTCGTCTCCAGCCACCGCGGCGACAAGGTTTCCGAACTCGGCGATGGCGAGACCGGCGTCGTCATCGGCACCTTCGATCTCGACCTGATCCAGAAGCACCGCTTCGCCTTCGGATTTTTTAGAGATCGCCGTCCCGAACTCTATGGACGTTTGGTCCAGGACATCTAGTTAATACGTTTGTGATGGGTGTATGCTCATCACGCATTGCCACGATGCTTGCCGCGCCTCCCGCAAAGGGGCGCGGCTTTTTCTTATGCTGATGAAATTAAAGTCTATTTTTGGAGGTCCGGTGCGCAGGTTCGCGCGTCGCCTCTTCTATTCTGGAGGATGGGTATAGTTCTTTGCGGGGGCACTCCTCACAGCCTGGCCTCGGCAAAAACGTCGCCCAGTTTCGTGACCCACCAGAATGGGTAGTTTTTTTAGCGGCTGCCGGAAGTGCCGGCAGGGCCCGCTGTGACAATCCACAGGCCTGGCCGAACGCCGAGGCGCAGCGGCAGGATGCTCGTCCCAAGGCCCGCCGTGACGACCAGCGTCTTGTCGCTGATGACATCGTCCGCAATCAGCACGATATCCGGAGCCAGGCCGTTGACCTGCGCGACGATCCGCGCAAGTCGGGAAGGGGGCATGTCCGGCCCCGCCACGTGGATGTCGGACAGGAGGGCGATGCGCACCGGAGGTGTCCCTTCGGGCCAGTCTGGCAACCCCATGGTGGCCTGCCGCACTATGGGGTCAGACTGCGCCAGCAGAATAATGTGAATTAGCAGAACCAGCGGAAGAATGACGGCCAACGCCAACGCGATCAGTTTAATCGTTCGCCGTGTCATTTCAGATCCCGTTGTTCGCCCTGCAATTAGGGCAATCAAGGGTATCGGACAGTCTGCAAGGCTGGAGAGTGGGATACTCTCTCCTTAACCATAGAATCCAAAAAAGCCGCGCAACCTGTTGGCTGCGCGGCTTTTTTTAACAAAAGGGCGAACTGGCGTTACGCCGGCTCTACTTCCTTCTTGGCGATCTTCTCGCGCCACACCAGCGGGCCGGTATGGTGGACGCTCTCGCCCGAGGAGTCGACGGCAACCGTCACCGGCATGTCCTGCACGTCGAACTCGTAGATGGCTTCCATGCCCAGATCTTCGAAGGCGACGACACGGCTGTCCTTGATCGCCTTGGAGACGAGGTAGGCAGCGCCGCCGACGGCCATCAGGTAGGCCGCCTTGTGCTTCTTGATCGACTCGATGGCGATCGGACCGCGCTCGGCCTTGCCCACCATGGCGATGAGGCCGGTCTTCTCCAGCATCATGTCGGTGAACTTGTCCATGCGGGTCGCCGTGGTCGGACCGGCCGGGCCAACCACTTCGTCACGCACCGGATCAACCGGGCCGACGTAGTAGATCACGCGGTTGGTGAAATCGACGCCTTCCGGCAGGCCTTCGCCCGATGCCAGCAGGTCCTGGATGCGCTTGTGCGCGGCATCGCGGCCGGTCAGCATCTTGCCGTTCAGCAGCAGGCGCTCGCCCGGCTGCCAGCTCGCCACTTCTTCCGGCGTCAGCGTGTCGAGGTTGACGCGGCGGGCGGACGGGGAGGCGGTCCACTCCACCTTCGGCCACTCGTCCAGCTTCGGGCGCTCAAGGTAAACCGGGCCGTTGCCGGTCAGCTTGAAGTGGGCGTGGCGGGTGGCGGCGCAGTTCGGGATCATCGCCACCGGCTTGGAGGCCGCGTGGGTCGGGTAGTCATGGATCTTCACGTCCAGCACGGTCGAGAGGCCGCCAAGGCCCTGCGCGCCGATGCCGAGCGCGTTCACCTTGTCGAAGATCTCGATGCGCAGCTCTTCAATCCTGCTCTGCGGGCCGCGCGCCTTCAGCTCGGCCATGTCGATCGGCTCCATGAGCGATTCCTTGGCGAGCAGCATGGCCTTTTCAGCCGAACCGCCGATGCCGATGCCCAGCATGCCCGGCGGGCACCAGCCGGCACCCATCAGCGGCACGGTCTTCAGCACCCAGTCCACAATGTCGTCGGACGGGTTGAGCATCACGAACTTGGACTTGTTCTCCGAGCCGCCGCCCTTGGCCGCCACGGCGATTTCCACATAGTCGCCCGGCACGATCTGGGTGTGGATCACCGCCGGGGTGTTGTCGCGGGTGTTCTTGCGGCCGAAGGCCGGGTCCGACACGATCGAGGCGCGCAGGCGGTTCTCCGGGTGCATATAGGCGCGGCGCACGCCCTCGTTGATCATGTCTTCCAGCGACATGGTGGCCTCCCACTGGACGTTCATGCCCACCTTCACGAACACCACCACAAGGCCGGTGTCCTGGCAGATCGGGCGCAGGCCTTCGGCGCACATGCGGCTGTTGGTCAGGATCTGCGCTATGGCGTCCTTGGCGGCCGGAGACTGCTCCAGCTCGTAGGCGCGACCCAGGGCGCGGATGTAATCCATCGGGTGGAAGTAGGAAATGTACTGAAGCGCATCGGCGACGGACTCGATCACGTCGTCTTGGCGAATGATGGTCATGGGCAAGATCCTTGCAACTCACTCGGTCCGGGCGCGAGCCGCCGGAGCGTCGCGCAACACGCCCATGCCTTTGCCCCGACGAAACGCAGCCGTCAAATGTCAATTGGCTAAGATTATTGCCGGTTGAGACGAAAGCCGCCTTGAGGCCGGGGCATGGCCCCGCGCAGCGCTTCCGGCGGCATGGGGCAGGGTGTGGTCCCCGGACCAAATGAACCCTTGCGGGGTTTTCTTTGCCGATATCAGGAATACTTTGCGGACATTTTCTCTTAATAGTTGTAAAACCACTAGCAATGATATGCTGTGGGAGCGCAAGTTGCTGGTCAGCGTTTCGCGTTCCTGCCGACAGGGGGCGCATCTTCGCGCCTGACAGCTCTCGGGGTCCCTGATGACGATCCGCATTGCAGATGCTGCTCATTTTCATCCCTATCCGCCGTCCTATTACGCGGCGACGGCGCACCGCAGCCCGTCGCGGCCGACGCTGGAAGGCGTCAAGCAGGTGGACGTGTGCGTCATCGGCGGCGGCTACACCGGTCTGTCAACCGCGCTGCATTGTGCCGAGCGCGGCCTTTCCGTGGTGCTGCTGGAAGGCAAGCGCATCGGCTGGGGTGCATCCGGTGTCAACGGCGGGCAGGTCATGCCCGGCTGGAACCGCACCACCCGGGGGCTGGTGCAACAGTTCGGCCCCGCACAGGCGCGCACCCTGTTCGCCATGGCGAACGAGGCGGTGGAGGGGCTCTTCCAGCGCATCGAGCGGCATCAGATCGCGTGTGACGCGCAGCGTGGCCACCTTATCGTTGCGGCCACGCCCGCTGACATGCAGATGCTGGAGACCGAGCTCGAGGCTCGGGAGGCCATGGGTTATGTCCACAGCCGTCTCGTCGATCGGGACATCGCCGTTGGGCTCACCGGCGCGCCGCAAATGTACGGCGGCCTGCTCGATACGCGCGGCGGCCATGTTCATCCGCTGAATCTGGCGCTGGGGCTGGCGGTTGCTGCGGAACTGGCCGGAGCCCGCCTGCATGAAGACAGCCGCGTCGTGCGCATGCGGCCCGTTGCGGCGCGCATGCTGGTGGAGACACTGCGCGGGAAGGTGCTGGCGAAGAACGTCGTGCTGGCCTGCGGTGCCCAGTCCGGCAAGCTGCTGGAGCCCGTGGGGCGGCGGACCAGCGCGCTCACGGCCTTTGCAGCCGCCACCGCGCAGCTCTCGGACAAGGAAGCGGCAGGGCTGGTCAAGGACGGGCTGGCCGTGTGCGACACCCGCATGTCAGTGAACTACTTCCGCATGTCGCCGGACAACCGCCTGCTGTTCGGCGGCGGTGAGCGCTACCGCCTGTCGGCCGACGAACCGGCCGAGGCCGTGGTCCGCTCCCGGCTGGAGGCGGTATTCCCGCAGTTGGAGGGCGTGGCGCTCGATTACACCTGGAGCGGGCTCGTCACCGTCACCTCCAGCCGCATGCCCGCCGTTGGCCGGGTCGGGTCCGTTTTCTACGCCGATGGCTACTCGGGGCAGGGGGTTGCCCTGTCCAACCTGATGGGCAAGGTGCTCTCCGAAGCCATTACCGGGGACAACTCCCGCTTCGACCTCATCAGCCATCTGCCCAATCTCGCCGTGCCCGGCGGCCGCTGGCTGCGCCTGCCCATCTTCGCTGCCATCGGCGCTCTCGCCGCCTTCCGCGAGGCGCATTGAGGGTGTCAGACCTGGCTATGCCGGACCATATCCACATCCGTAATCCATCCCAGAACCGCTTCATTCGGTGAACCTGTCTGGGTCACGAATACATCCCGGCAGTTGTCGGCATCTTCGAAGGCCGCCTTGGCATCCGCCATCGTGGCGTTCTGCGGCAAGAAGGAGAACCGCCGAGCCTGCTCGCCAAGGTCATTGTACTCCAGAAGATCCTTGAGGGTTGCCATGGCCTTGCCACCTGCAGGGTCAGTCTTCTCGATAGTTTTCTCGGCAATATATTCATAGATGGTTCCCTGGTGGAGTACGTACTTGACCCGCCTGTCGTGGGTAAACACGGGAAGTCGCGTAACCAGCGGAATGCGGGCGCCCGGTGGCTTGATCATGTCTCGCAGGGCCTTCACAGTCAGAAAGGTGTCATCCTTCCCTTCAGGAATATTCACTCCCATGATCCGCGGGAAGGGGATCATATTAGGCCGCACCGAAGTCTGGTGAAGCTTGGTTTCACTGAATTGTCCTACCAGTTTCCGGGCTGTGGCAGCGGCGGTGACGAAATTTTCGCGTGAGAAATAGAACGCCAGCACTGTGCCGACCCATGTGCCCAGAACAGGCAGCAGCGCATGGAAAATGCTGAGGGTGTTTTCGTGGAGTGCCGAGGATGAAAGCCGCGAACTTCTGGGCGCAGTCTCAGTAACAGTAGGGGTGTCAAAGAAATGTGAGAGGAAAAAGGTCGTGTAACCTGAAAGCACGACGACCCCTGCGACTATGAGCATGCCTTTGATTGACCATGTGACAACGTTCTTTGCCAGATGTTCTCTGGCTGAAAGGGTGGGATCTAACGAAATCGTTTCCTGAGAAGCTTTTGTACCGTTTGGCATGGCTGCACCTCCCGTGTTTTGGAAAGAGGAAGCGTGCAAGCAGGCGCAACTGAACAAAATAATCTTACGCTCTTGTGAAGAAGCGTGGCGAGGCCTGCGATTTATAGTTGTGTATCAGCGTCAGGAACGCACTTGAGAGGTGTAAGTGTCCGTGCAAATTTGAGGGTAAAATTTCAGTAGAAAACTGAATTCTCCCTGCGCATCTGTTTCTTCTCAACGCCTTGCCTTTTCACTGCAAGCGGCTTGTCTATTTACTTGAATCCCTGCGGAAACAATTTAATCTTCCTTCCCGCTGGGAAACTCCCTGGCGGTGCTTTCTGGAGCCGCCGCGCCCGGCTGGCGTTCTTGCTTGCAGGCATTCCGGTTGCTGATGGGAGTTGTCCCATGTCGCTTCGCCCGGTCGTTGGAATTATCTGCTGTGAGCGGGACGTGGACGGCATTCCCGCCCAGACGGTGCTGAACCGCTACATCACCACCACCCTGCGCTATGCGGATGCGGCCGGGCTCCTGATCCCGGCGCTGCCGGAGCTCATGCGGGCGGACGAGATCGTGCCGCTCATCGACGGCCTGCTGCTGACCGGCAGCCCCTCCAACATCGACCCGAAACACTATGGCGACCCTGTGGAGGAGCCGCCGGGTCCGTTCGATCCGGGACGGGACACCATGGTGCTGGCGCTGGTGCAGGAGATGATCAATCGCTCCAAGCCCGTCTTCGGCATTTGCCGCGGCTTTCAGGAGCTGAACGTCGCCTTTGGCGGCACGCTCAGGCGAGACATAGGGCACCACCCCACGCTGCTCGCCCACCATGCACCGCCGGAGATGGTGTTTCCCGCCATGTATGAACACGTGCACGAGGTGGACCTCGTCCACGGCGGCCTGCTGCACGAAATGCTGGGCAAGGATCGCATCACCGTCAACTCGGTACATTTTCAGGGCATTGACCGGCTGGGCGAGGGGCTGAGGGTCGAAGCGCGGGCGTCTGACGGCGTGGTCGAGGCCTTCTCCACCGTTCGCAACGACGCGCCCATTCTCGCCGTGCAATGGCATCCGGAATGGCGCACCGCCGAAAATCCTGACAGCCAGGCCTTCTTTGCCCTCATGGGCCGCATGCTGCGCGGTGAGGAACTGGTCGGGCCGTGAGGGCCGCGCCCTTGATGAAGAGCACGGCCCTCTGAACGCATGGAGTGCAGGGGTCTGGAGCAGTTTTCGAGCAGGGTGGAACCCTGCGTTTAAGAAAATGCGACCAGCAAAAAAATCGTACCCCTGGGAAAATCAACTTTAGCTGATTGATCTGCTCACTCGCCTGCAAGCGGGCGGATCTGATGCACGCTGGCCGGGGCGCGTTCCTCGCTCTGCGGCTCAGGAGCCAGCACCGGGCGGCCGATGGAGACGTAGCGGAACCCGGCGGCCGCCATGTCGGCGGTGCGGTAGATGTTGCGCAGGTCGACGAACACCGGCTCGCGCAGCTGGCGGCGCACGTGGGTCAGGTCGAGCGCGCGGAACTCGTTCCATTCCGTGATGATGACGACGGCGCTGGCGTCCTGCATGGCCGAATAGGGATCACCGGCGAAGTCGATGCCCGGCAGCAGCGGCGCGGCGTGGCCCATGCCGATGGGGTCGTAGGCGCGAATGTGCGCGCCGGCCTTCTGGAGGGCGGGCACGATGTCCAGCGCCGGCGAGTCCCGCATGTCATCGGTATTCGGCTTGAAGGTCAGGCCCAGCACACAGATGGTCTTGCCGTCCACCGAGCCGTCGCAGGCCGCGATCACGCGCTCGGCCATGCTCTGCTTGCGATTGGTGTTGACCTCAACCGTGGCGTTGACCAGCCGCAGCGGCACGTCGTGCTCCTCCGCGGTGCGCAGCAGGGCCAGCGTGTCCTTGGGGAAGCAGCTTCCGCCGTAGCCCGGGCCGGGGTGAAGGAACTTGTCGCCGATGCGCTTGTCCAGGCCGATTCCCTTGGCCACGTCCTGCACGTCCGCGCCGACTTTCTCACACAAATCAGCTACTTCGTTGATGAAGCTGATCTTGGTGGCAAGGAAGGCGTTGGCGGCGTACTTGATCATTTCCGCCGTCTCGCACGAGGCGAACAGGATCGGCGTCTCGCGCAGGTGCAGCGGGCGATACACTTCCTTCAGCACCTGGCGGGCCTCGTCGGTGGTTGCGCCCACAACCACCCGGTCCGGGTGCATGAAGTCGCGAATGGCCGAGCCTTCGCGCAGGAATTCGGGGTTGCTCGCCACTTCCAGCTTCTTCAGCGGGGCGACCTCGGCCACCAGCTTGCGCAGCTCGGAGGCTGTGCCCACCGGCACGGTGGACTTCGTCACCATCACCGCGCCATTGCGGGCGGCAGCGGCGATGTCGCGGGCGGCGGCGAACACGTAGGAGAGGTCGGCATGGCCGTCGCCCCGGCGCGAGGGGGTGCCGACGGCGATGAACACGGCCTGCGCGTCGGCCACGGCGGCGGCCAGTTCGGTCGTGAAGGTCAGGCGGCCGGCCTTGATGTTGCGGCCCAGCAGTTCGTCGAGGCCCGGCTCGTAGATGGTCGGCTCACCCCGGCTGAGGCGGGCGACGATTTCCGGATTCATGTCCACACAGGTCACCTGATGCCCGAACTCGGCCATGCAGGCCCCTGAGACGAGACCCACGTATCCTGTGCCGACAACCGCAATCCGCATAAGTCAGTCCTCCTGACGCAATTAAGAGGCCGGTTTCTGGTGAACCTTTATGACCTCATCGTGACGTTAGCATGATGCGAGGCACATTTCTTTGCGGCAGCGCGCCGCGCGGATCTGGTGCTTCGCACCCGGCCATCATGTCGGCAGGTTTCTGGCAGATCGCGTCGCACATGCCTATAGTGAGAGTTTGGAAGTTGCTGGAAAAGGTGTGAAATGACAGCAGAAACCGCCGCGCGGAACGGAGCTGCCGTCATGCGGCTGATGTCAGGCGGGCAGGTGGAGGCGGCTGCCCGCACTCTGGCGGCCGAGGTTCCGGTCTCGCTCACCTACAACGGCATCGCCCACGTGGTGATGATGGCAACTCCGCGGGATATCGAGGATTTCGCCGTCGGCTTCTCGCTTGCCGAGGGCATCGTGGACAGCGCTGCCGAGATCTCTGGCGTCGAGGTGCGGGAGATTGCGCCGGGCCTCCTGGTCCGGGTCGATATCCCGCCTGCGCGGCAGGAGGAGCTCATCGGCAAGCGGCGCGGCCTCGTCGGGCAGACCGGCTGCGGCATCTGCGGGGTGACGGAGCTTGAGCAGGCCATCCGCGCCGTGCGGGTCGTCCCGCCGCCGCCGTCCCTCGGCGCGCAGGCGGTGTTCCGCGCGCTGGAGGCGCTTTCCAGCCACCAGCCGCTCAACCGGGAAACCGGGGCGGTTCACGCCGCCGCCTTTGCAGACAGCGCGGGCAACATCCTGCTGGCGCGGGAAGACGTGGGCCGCCACAACGCGCTCGACAAGCTGGTCGGGGCTCTGGCGCGAGAGGGCAGGGATGCCGCTTCCGGCTTTGCCGTCATGACGTCCCGGTGCAGTTTCGAGCTGGTTCAGAAGTGCGCCAGCGCCGGCATTCCCGCGCTCGTCACCGTGTCCGCGCCGACGAATCTCGCGGTCGATCTCGCCCGCCGCGCCGGGCTCACCCTCATCGCGTTGGCGAGGGCAGACTCGGCGCTGGTGTTCAATGATCCGTCCGGTCTGTTTGCCCATCAGGCGGCGCAACCGCCTGCCGCGCCAGCCACACACCCGCAGGGGTGAGCTGGAGCAGCCCCGCGCCGGGGCTGCGTCCGGGCGTAAAGGCGGCGATCGGCGCGCCTGTGGCATCCGTCATCCCGGTCAACTCGGTTGCGGCCCGCACGGCCAGCGCCAGCGGCAGGTCCCG
>NZ_DATBUP010000106.1:0-7852 GCF_036515995.1 Pedomonas sp.
GACCGCCATGCCTCAATTAGATATTTCCACCTTCGCATCGCAAATTCTCTGGCTTCTGCTGGTGTTTGGGGTGCTGTACTTTGTGGTGGTACGGTCCTCCTTGCCGAAGGTGGCGCAAGTCATCGACAGCCGCGAGGCGCACATCACGGCTGAGCTCGCTTCGGCGGAAGCAGCCCGTGAAGCGGCCGCAGCTGCCGGGGCGACCAGCGACGAAGCTCTGGCCAAGGCCCGTGCTGAATCGCAGCAGGTCCTCCTGGCTGCCAAGGACGCCATCTCTGCCGAAACCTCGGCAAAGCTGGCTGCTCTTGACGTCGAGCTGACCACCCGCCTCTCGGCCGCCGAAACCCGGCTTCAAGAGGCCCGGGCCCAGAGCCTGAGCCAGATCGACGCCGTTGCAGCGGACGCCGCTGCATCGATCGTCGAGAAGCTGACCGGCGTTTCTGTCGGCGCGGAAGAGGCGGTGAAGGCCGTCGCTTCGGTGAAGGCATAAGGAGGAACGAATGTCCACTGCACTCTACCTCCTCAGCGCAGCCGTGGACGGCGTCGCCGCCGTCTCCGATGCGACCGCACCGGTAACGGAAGCGATCCATGACGTTGCGGGCGAAGCCCACGACGCTCACCCGACCTTCCTCGGGCTGGATTCCACGGGCTGGGTTGCTGTCACCACCCTGATCTTTATCGGCATCATCATCTACCTGAAGGTGCCGGGCATGATCGCGAAGGCCCTCGATTCCTACACCAACGGAATCAAGGCCCAGCTGGATCAGGCTGCAAAGCTGCGTGCTGAAGCGGAAAGCCTCAAGGCCGAATACGAAGCCAAGCTGGTCGAAGCCGAGCGCAACGCCAGCGAAATCTTCGCCGCGGCCAAGGCCGAAGCGGAAAACATGCTGGCCACTGCCCGCCAGGACGTCGAGGCTCTGACCGAGCGTCGCCGCCAGGCTGCGGAAACCAAGATCGCCGTTGCCGAGCGCACGGCCATCGCGGAGATCCGTGAAGCAGCGGTTCGCGCTGGTTCGGCGGCTGCCCAGCAGCTGATCGCCGAGAAGCTCTCCGACGATAAGCGCAAGCAGATCGTCGACGAGTCCATCGTCGATCTGGATCGTCGCCTGCACTAAGGCGCTGATCTCAAGCCAGACACACGGAAAAGGCCGCCCAATCGGGCGGCCTTTTTCGTATCCTCATATCTCTGCAGCAGAAGCCGAGCCCTGCAGGGCGCCGTGCGCCGCCAGGGCCGGCAAACAGCCCTTACAGCCTGCTGCCCACCTTCTGGCGGTACATGGCAGCATCTGCCTTGCGCAGCAGCTCCTCGGGCGTCTCGCCCGGCTTGAACGTGTAGACGCCAACCGACGCGCTGATGTGCAGCGCCTCCCCGTCCAGCATCAGCGGTGCGTCCTGCAGGCAGGCCGCCAGCATCTCGGCCTTGACGCGAGCATGGGTCTCGTCCGCATGGGTCAGAATGATCGCCAGTTCATCGCCACCCAGCCGGGCGATCAGATCAGAGGCGCGTACATTGCGAGACAGCACTTCGGCCATGTGCAGCAGCGCCATGTCGCCAACCGTGTGCCCGTGGTTGTCGTTGATCTGCTTCAGCCCGTCCATGTCGAAGAACAGCAGGGAGGCCGGAACGTTGTAGCGCTCCGTGTAGCTCATCGCCCGCTCCAGCTCGCGCACGAACGCGCGCCGATTCGCCACCGGCAGCATGGGGTCCGTATCCGCCAGCCGCTCCAGCTCCAGGATGCGGGCGTTCTTCTGCTCCACCTCGCGGCGCAGGCTGTCTACCTCGCCAATCAGCGCCCGGATGGTCTCCCGAACCTTCTCGGTCAACTCCTCCGGCGGAATGGCGGTGGCGACGCGCGCGACGGCGTCAATCGTATCCACAGGGGCCAACTGGACCGCGGCACTGATGCCGCTGACCGGTTTGCTGCTTGAGGCGCGCGCAACGGATCGCAGGCCGCCTGCCCCTGTAGTAGGCCCGCTATTAAGGATTTTCATGACCGTGGCTCGGGTGCCCTGGGTTTACGAATCGGTGATACAAAACCCTAAAACATTGCTATTGCCAAGATGTTAACCATTCCTTTTACGCTAAGATTTTAAAAAAAGTAGGAAACTACAAAAATCAAAGGCAAACTTCCTGAAACTTGCAGGAATGGACAAGTCCAGCCGAACGCGTCGGCATAGGCTGATCGGGCTCTGCGGTCCCGCCCAGGTTCTTTCGAAGTCGGCCGGATCCCGCAGGATCGGAAAGTTCCTGAAACATTCATTCATTAAAACCGCAAATTCCTCAGGAAAGATTGCCTCAGGCGCACTCGTCGCTATAGTGCCCGCTTTCCAATCCGCTGAGTTCGGAAGTAACCATGAACGCGTCTTCGCCGCTTGTCGGTATGATCATGGGCAGCCAGTCTGACTGGGCCACGATGGAACATGGAGCCAAGGTGCTGGAAGCACTGGGCGTCCCCTTTGAGGTGCGCATCGTCTCCGCCCACCGCACGCCGGACCGGCTGTTTACCTATGCCAAAACCGCCAAGGAACGCGGCCTGAAGGTCGTGATCGCCGGTGCGGGCGGCGCCGCCCACCTGCCGGGCATGGCTGCAAGCATGACCACCCTGCCGGTACTGGGCGTTCCCGTCGAATCGGCTGCTCTGAAGGGCATGGACAGCCTGCTCTCCATCGTTCAGATGCCGGGCGGCGTTCCCGTCGGCACGCTGGCGATCGGCAAGGCCGGCGCCATCAATGCCGCGCTCATGGCCGCGAGCATCGTTGCCCTCAACGACCCCGAGCTGGATGCCCGCCTCACCGCATGGCGCGAGGCGCAGACCAACGGGGTTGCCGAGCAGCCGCAATGACCCCGCTTGCCCCCGGTTCCGCCATCGGCATCCTCGGCGGCGGCCAGCTTGGGCGCATGATCGCGCTTGCAGCCGCCAACCTGGGCTACCGCTGCCATATCTTCTGCCCCGAGCTGGATGGTCCCGCATCCCACGTGGCGGCCCAGACCACCAACGCGGAGTTCGAGGACGAAGCCGCGCTCACCGCCTTCGCGCAGAGCGTTGATGTCGTCACCTACGAGTTCGAGAATGTGCCCGCCGCCACCGCTGCGCTGCTGGCCCGGTATGTGCCCGTGCTGCCAAACGCCAAGGCGTTGGAAGTCGCGCAGGACCGCATCATTGAAAAGAGCTTCGTGCGTGATCTCGGCGGCGGTGTCCCCGCTTTCCGGGCCGTCTCCTCGCTGGAAGAGCTGCAAGCGGCCGTTGCGGAGATCGGCACGCCCGCCATCCTCAAGACCCGCCGCTTCGGGTATGACGGCAAGGGTCAGGCCCGGCTGAAGTCGCCGGAGGACGCCACAGGCGCATGGGATGCCATCGGCCGCAATCCGGCCATTCTGGAAGCCATGGTCCCGTTCGATGGCGAGGTCTCCGTCATCGTCGCCCGGGGTCAGGACGGCCGCATGGTCCACTATGGACCGGTCCACAACGTCCACAAGGACGGCATCCTCGACGTCTCCAGTGTGCCCGCGCCGTTCAGCGAGAAGCTGGCCGCCAACGCGGTCGCCGCGGCCGAGAAGATCGCCTCCGCCCTCGATTACGTCGGCGTGCTGGCGGTCGAGCTGTTCGTTGTGGGTGACGAGGTGCTGTTCAACGAAATGGCCCCGCGCGTTCATAACTCCGGCCACTGGACGACCGAAGGCGCGGTGACCTCCCAGTTCGAGAACCACGTGCGCGCCGTCTGCGGCCTGCCGCTCGGCGCAACCGATCCGCTGGGTCGGGTCGAGATGCGCAACCTGATCGGCGCGGACGCGGACCAGTGGCTCGAGCTGCTGGCCGATCCCGAGCTGCACGTGCACCTCTATGGCAAGGGCGAAGCCCGCCCGGGCCGCAAGATGGGCCACACCACGCGCGTCAGCCGGTCCTGACCGCCGCAGTGCACCGTGTTATCGGAGGGGCCGCATCCTGAACAGGATTGCGGCCCTTTCCTTGTCCTGAACGCAACCGGCTGCAACCGGAAGCCCCCTGCAGTCGCTCCGTAGAGCGCGCCGCACAAAGGGCTTGCCGTTGCCCTCTCCCGGGCGCATGCACGCCCGTTCCCTTCCTCCTGCTCCATGAGTTATGTCCATGAACCGCAACAGCCTCAGCCTGCCTCTGCCCGACCTTGGACTGGCGCTGCTGATCGTCGTGCTGTGGGGCAGCAACAACATTTTCATGAAACACATCACCGACGTGGTGCCGCCCCTGTTCGCGGGCGGGTTCCGCTTTGCCCTGCAGGCGCTGTGCCTGCTACCGTTCCTGCGCTGCACCCGGGAGGAGCTGCCCAAGCTGCTGCTGCTCGGAGCGCTGACCGGGCCGATCTACTTCTTCTTCCTGTACACCGGCTTTGCCGCCGCCGGGCAGATCTCTGACGTGATCGTGTTCTTCTTCATGTGGGTGCCCATCGCCACCCTGCTCGCGATCCCGCTCGTCGGGGAGCGGCCGACGCTTGCCGGCTGGTTCGGCCTTGGCCTGTCCGTGCTGGGCATTCTGGTGCTGGGCGCATCGCCGAACATCCTGTCCAGCCCGCTGGGCGTTACACTCGTCAGCTGCGCCGCAGTGGTGTGGGGCCTCTCCGCCGTGCTGGCGCGCAAGCTGGGCGGTGTGCGCGCCCTGCCGCTTCAGGCGTGGTCTGCCTTGCTGGCCGCCCCGCCCATGCTGCTGGTCAGCCACTTCGCCGAGCCCGGTGCGGTCGATGTCGCCGTTGGCTGGCTGCTTCCGCTCATCGGCCTTAGCCTGTTCTCCGCACTGTTCTCCGGCGCGGGCGGCAATGGCCTGATGTTCCTGCTTCTGAGCCGCCACCCGGTGGACAAGGTGACGCCCTACCTGCTCCTGACCCTGCCCTACACGGTCGCGGCGGGCGTGATCTTCATGGGAGACACCCTCACCACCCGCATGATCGCCGGCATGCTGATTACCATGGCCGGGTTGGTCGCCGTCACGCTTCAGGGGCGCTTCCGCCGCCGTCCTCCAGCCGCGCCAGCAGGCGCCTGAGCAGCCACACCCGAATGGCGCTGGACAGGTTGGTGGTGCGCTCCTCGTCAATCCGCGCCACCAGCTGCGCCAGAGGTATTCCCTCCTCGTTCGCAGCGGCCTGCAGCAGCTCCCAGAACTCCTCCTCGAGGCTGAGGCTGGTCCTGTGCCCGGCAATGGTGACGGATCGCTTCTTCATGTCCTGACGGCCTTCTGACGGCTTGGTGTCGTCCATATCGCAGGAAGGACTTGTCCCTCCCGCACCTCCTGTTCGATTCAAAGGACCGCACCTGTCATCGGCCGTAGTTGCGCGCCGAAGGAGCGACCGGGTGCGTCCCGTTCAAACGAAAGGGGATCGTTAAGGGGGTCATAGATCCCCTTAACCTGACCTTGCAAAACAGGCCCCTAGATCCCGTTCTCCACCCGGAAGCGCCGCCACTGCTTCACGTTACGGGCGTGCTCCTCGTAGGTTTCGGCGAACCTGTGGCCGCCGGACCCGTCCGCCACGAAGTAGAGGTTCTTGGTCTTGGCCGGTTTCAACACCGCCTCCAGCGCCTGACGGCTGGGGTTGGCGATCGGCCCGGCGGGCAAGCCGACGATGACATAGGTGTTGTAGGCGTTCTCGGCCCGCAGTTCGGAGAGGCGGATGCGCCGCCCCAACGGCTTGCCCTGCGTCACTGGGTAGATCACCGTCGGGTCGGCCTGCAGGCGCATGCCCGCTCTCAGCCGGTTGATGTAAACACCTGCCACCTCGGGCATTTCGCGCTTGATGGAGGTTTCCTTCTCCACGATGGAGGCCAGGATCACCGCCTCCAGCGGGTTCTGGAACGGCAGGCCCTCGTCTCGCGCTTCCCACAGCTCGTTCAGCGTCTTGCGCATGGCGGCCTGCATGCGGTTCAGCACCGCCTGTCGGCTCTCGCCGCGTACGAAGCTGTAGGTCTCCGGCAGCACCGAGCCCTCGTCGGGCACGGCCACCTCGCCCTCCAGCATCGGCTCGCTCTTCAGGCGCTCGAACACCTGCACGGCGCTCATGCCCTCAACCACCGTCACCTGCCGCAGCAGCACGACGCCTTCCTGCAGGAGCCGCAGCGCCTCGGCCGGGCTCACACCATGCGGCATGGCGTATTCGCCCGCCTGGATGGGTTTGTCCGAGCCGAACCAGCGCACCAGCCGCAGGAACGCGCGCCGGTCCTCAATCACGCCTGCGTCCTCGAGCGTGCGGGCGGCCTTGGTCAGCGAGGAGCCTTCCTCGATGAACACCACCGTATCATTGAGCGACGGCCCCGGTGCTTCCCAGCGATACGCCTGCCAGCCGAACCAGCCGGCCCCGGCCAGGCCGATGGCCAGCACCAGACCGGCCACCCCGGCGATGATCCACTTGTGCGTGCGAGTGAGCGCCATGACTTACCTTTACCACAAACGAAACGGGGCCAGTACCCGGTACTGACCCCGCTTGTCATCTCACGATGTTTCAGGCGGATCAAACCGCCTTGAAGATCACCGATGCGTTGGTGCCGCCGAAGCCGAAGCTGTTGGACAGCACGGCGCGCACCTTGCGCTCCTTGGCCACGTGCGGAACCAGGTCCACGCCCAGGCACCCCTCGGACGGATTGTCGAGGTTGAGTGTCGGCGGCACGATCTGGTCCTGCATGGCCAGGATCGAGAAGATCGCTTCCACCGCGCCCGCAGCGCCCAGCAGGTGGCCGATGGCCGACTTGGTGGACGACATGGAGATGTTGGCGATCTCGTTGCCGAACAGGCGGCGCACCGCGCCCAGCTCGATCTCGTCGCCCAGCGGCGTCGAGGTGCCGTGCGCGTTGATGTAATCAATGTCGCCCGGCGTCATGCCTGCGCGCTTCAGCGCCATTTCCATCGAGCGGTAGCCGCCCGAGCCGTCCTCGGCCGGAGCCGTGACGTGGTAGGCGTCGCCCGTCAGGCCGTAGCCCACGATTTCGGCGTAGATCTTCGCGCCGCGACGCTTGGCGTGCTCGTACTCTTCCAGCACCACGCAGCCTGCGCCTTCGCCCATCACGAAGCCGTCGCGGCCCACGTCATACGGACGCGATGCCTTTTCCGGCTCGTCGTTGTAGGCGGTCGAGAGTGCGCGGGCCTGAGCAAAACCGGCGATGCCCAGCGGGCAGATGGCCGATTCAGCGCCGCCGGCAACCATGATGTCCGCGTCGTCCCACTGAATGATGCGGGCCGCATCGCCAATGGCGTGCGCACCGGTGGAGCAGGCGGTCACAACGGCGTGGTTCGGGCCGCGCAGGCCGTACTTGATCGAAACCTGACCGGAGACCAGGTTGATCAGGCGGCCGTGCACGAAGTGCGGCGACACACGGCGCGGGCCGTTCTTGTGCAGGTTGACCGATTCCTTCTCGATGCCCGGCAGACCGCCGATGCCCGAACCGATCAGCGTACCGGCGCGCAGGCTGGTGGCTTCGTCCAGTTCGGTGAGACCGGCGTCTTCAAGCGCCTGGCCGGCGGCATCGATGCCGAACACGATGAACGGATCGACCTGACGCTGAATCTTGTGGTCCACCCGCTTGCCGGCATCGAAAGTCATGCCGGTGCCATCGCCACGCTTCACTTCACAGGCGATGCGGCAGGCGTAGCCCTCGGGATCGAAGATGGTGATCGGGCCGGCACCCGACTTGGACGCCAGCAGGTTAGACCAGGTGGTAGCAACGCTGCCGCCCAGCGGGGTTACCATGCCCAGTCCGGTCACGACGACACGACGCATGTCTCCGCCTCCTTCACTTACGGGTCCATCCGTACAAGGTTGCGCGGTCGGACCATTAACAAACGAGAACGGCCCCCCATGCATGGAGGGCCGAGACTCTCACTCCGTCACGGGCAAA
>NZ_DATBUP010000107.1:0-17485 GCF_036515995.1 Pedomonas sp.
GAGATCGTCTCGATCTCAACCCCCGAGCTGCGCTGGCCCAGCTTCATCACCGAACCCTTGCCGAATGCCCGGTCGATCTGTGCCAGTGCGGCTTCCAGTGCGCGCGTCTTGTCCATAGAGTCTTTCTCGATCACCCGAAGAGATGCAGACATTTTCTTTTCTCCCGCATAGAGGCACAGAGCATCGAAGGCAATGAAGGCTTTGTACCCGTTTTGTTCTCTATTGCAAGTCGTATAGTCAAGCCATTGAAACCATTGGCCCTAATGCGAACGTTCGAAGGGGAACGCCCCCCCGGAATCAGCGACTAATTTTCCCAGCTGATTCGTTCTGGGTCGGCTTGCGGCTGATGACCTCGCGAACCGCCTCGGCCAGCTCCTGCACCGAAAACGGCTTGGGCAGGAACGACACGTCCGGCACGTCGATGGAGCGGCGCAGCTGCTCCTCCGCATAGCCGGAAATGAAGATGATCTTCAGGTCCGGGTAGAGGTCGCGAGCGTGGCGCACCAGCGTCGGGCCGTCCATGCTTGGCATGACCACGTCAGAGATAAGAAGGTCCACCGGCTCTTCCAACCCCTCGATCACCTCAAGCGCCTCCTCGCCGTTGTTGGCGGTCAGCACCTCGTAGCCCTTGCGCTCCAGCGCCCGCTTGGCAACGGCGCGCACCATCGCCTCGTCCTCCACCAGCAGCACGGTGCCGTGGCCCCATGTGTCCGAAACGGCCTCCTTCGCCTTGGCTTCTTCGGAGGCCTGCGTCTCGGGCAGGGCCGCATGCACCGGCAGGTAGATACTGAAGGTGGTGCCCCGCCCCACTTCTGAATCAGCGAAGATGAAGCCGCCGGTCTGCTTGACGATGCCGTACACGGTGGAAAGGCCAAGGCCCGTGCCCTTGCCCACCTCCTTGGTAGTGAAGAACGGCTCGAAGATCTTGCCCAGATGCTCCTTAGCGATGCCGTGGCCCGTGTCGGTCACGGCCATGACCACGTAGTCCGCCGGAGGCATGATCTGGTAGCCCAGCTTCTTCACCTCTTCCGGCCCCACCTGATAGGTGCGGATGGTCAGCTCGCCCGAGCCGCCCATGGCGTCCCGCCCGTTCACCGCCAGGTTCACGATCACCTGCTCCAGCTGGCCGGGGTCGGCCCGCACCGGGCCGAGATTGCGGCCGTGGATCATGTTCAGCGTGATGGTCTCGCCCATCAGGCGCTTCAGCAGGTTGGACAGCTCGGCCAGCACGTCCGATACCTGCAGCACCTGCGGGCGCAGCGTCTGCTGGCGGGAGAAGGCCAGCAGCTGGCGGACCAGATTGGCGGCGCGGTTGGCATTCTGGCGGATCTGGTTGAGATCGCCGAAATCCGCATCGCCCGGCGCGTGGCGCAGCAGGATGAGATCGCAGTAACCGATGATGGCGGTCAGGATGTTATTGAAATCATGGGCGATGCCGCCCGCCAGCTGACCCACGGCCTGCATCTTGGTGGCTTGCGTCACCTGCTGCTGCAGGCGGCGCTGCTCGGCGTCGTCCCGCAGGGAGAGCACGGCCGCCGCGTCGCCAAGGCCGATGTGGGTGATGGTCAGGCGCACGGGGTCCGGCCGGCCGGTGCGCAGGCGCACCTGCACGTCGCGGCTGGCGATGCGGCCACTGGCAACGCTGCGCACCACGTCCGCCAGCATGCTGGCATCTTCCTCATGCACCAGGTCGACCGGGTAGAGCGGCGTCGCCTCCGGCTTAATGGCCACCGCCGCCGTGAAGGCCCGGTTGATCGAGCGGAAGCGGCTGTCCCGGTCCACCGTGGCGAAACCGAACGGCAGGCTGCCGAGCAGGCCGTGGGCCACGTCGTCCGCCGCGCCGCTAGCCACCACCATGTTCGGTGTTTCCTTGATCAGCAGGTATACGTAGCCAAACACGCTGCCGCCCGCCTGCGGCGCCAGCGGAATTTCGGCCAGCCGCACCGGCACGGCTGCACCGTCGGCCGCGCGCAGCAGCACCTCGTTGTCCTCGGTCAGGGTGAACAGGGCGGCCAGGCTGCGACCCATCAGGGCATCCGCCTCGTAGCCGGAGATCCGCCCGCAGGCAGCGTTCACCGCCAGCACCTGCCCGTCACCGTCAGCCGTGATGAGGCCAACCTCCGCCTGGCTCAGCCAGTCGCCCACATGACCGGCCGCCACATCCACGGCGCCAGCCAGCGTCAGGCTGCGCTCGGAGGGGCGCACCAGCCACAGGAGATGCGCCGCCGGGTCCCCTGCCCTGCGGCAGAACACGTCCAGCTCGCTGCGCTTGCCGTTCACCATCCGCGTCACGCCCGCCCGGGCCTTGCCGTCGCGCCGGGCCTGCATCGCCAGCTTCTCCAGCGGCGCCCGCTCGTCAGGGCCGATCCCCGCCAGCTCGAACGGAGACGGATAGCCGCCGCAAATGGTGCCGTAGGCAGCATTGGCCACCACCAGCGCGCCATGCCGGTCGGTCACCGCCACCGCATCCGGCTGGTTGTCGATGGCGGCGCGCACCAGCGCCCGGCTCGCGCCTTCCGTGCGCTCCTGCCGGCCTGAGGCCCAGGAGAACGCGACCGCCGCCGCGCCCACCATCAGGGCGAAATACAGGAAGCTGACTTCCCAGAAACCCGTGCTCCAGCCGATGAGTCCCGCCGAGGCCAGCCCGAGGGCGACCACGATCGCCGCCACCCACCCATAGGGCATGACGGCGGCCTCAGGCGGCAGGCCGCCCGTCAGGTCGGCGCTTTCAAGGCCGGGTTCTTCCCGGGAAAACAGTCGTGCGATCATGGGCGCGTGAGACCTGTCTCAACCTTCATCGTGTGGCTTGCCTTGCACTTCGGTCCGTGGCCGGGCCTATGCTGCGCGACGATGCCGGATTGGTACGCCACGTCAAGCACTTGATTTCCTTGTGTCAGGAACGCGGCTGCCGCTGCGGCGGCCTTTGCCCCCTCAGCTTCATGACGTAGCTGATGACCTCGGCCACCGCCTTGTAATGCTCAGACTTGACCTCTTCATCCACTTCCACGCTTGCATAAAGCGCGCGGGCAAGCGGCGGGTTTTCCACAATCGGCACCTTGTTTTCCGTGGCAACGGCACGGATGCGCAGCGCCAGGCTGTCCACGCCCTTGGCCACCACCTGCGGTGCACCCATGGAGTGCTGATCGTACTTGAGTGCCACGGCGAAGTGGGTCGGGTTGGTAATGACCACATCGGCCGTCGGCACGTTGGACATCATGCGCTTGCGCGAGCGCTCCAGCCGGATCTGGCGGATACGCGCCTTCACGTGCGGATCGCCTTCGGACTGCTTGAACTCGTCCTTCAATTCCTGTCGGCTCATGCGCATCTTCTTCATGAAGGCGAAGCGCTGGTATACGAAATCGGCCATCGCGATGACCGTCACGATGATCACCACCGCCATCAACAGCTTGATGATCAGTCCGGTCGTCAGCGCCAGCACATCCGGCGCGCTGCCGAACAGCGTCGTCTCAAGCCGCCGTCCGTAGGGCCACACCACGGCAACGCCGATGATGCCGACGACCGCGCACTTGGCCAGCGTCTTCAAGAATTCCACCAGAGACTGCATGCCGAACATGCGCTTGAGGCCGGAGAGCGGATTGAGCTTCGACCACTGCGGCTTCACCCGCTCCCAGGAAATGGTGGGCCGCCCCTGCATCATGCCGCCGATGACCGCCGCCAGAAACAGCAGGGCCAGCGGAGCGAGCAGCGCCAGCCCCATATTGGCGAATATGCTGGTAACGAGGTTCTCAGCGCCCTTGTCGTCGAGCTGGTAGGTGTTCGCCTGCCCCAGAAGGTTAGTGAACATCGGCCCGAGGCTACTGGCGATGCTGCCTGTCATGAAGGCGACCACCACCAGCGCCCCGCCCAGCATGGCAACGTGGCGCATCTCCTGGCTGCGGGAGATCTGGCCCTTCTTGCGGGCCTCGTCCAGTTTTCGCTGGGTGGGCTCTTCTGTTTTCTGGTCTTCGTCTTCGCTGCTGCCCTCGGCCATCTCAGCCTCCCGTCAGGGCCCTCAGGCCCTCGCCAAAGCGATCGATGAACAGGGTCATGATCATGCCGATCGTGACCATGAGCAGCATCAGCGACAGGATGATACCAAGCGGCTGAGAGATGAAGAACACCTGTATCTGCGGCGTCAGCCGCGCCATCAGGCCAAGGCCGGTGTTGAACACCAGGCCATAGACCAGAAACGGCGCTGACATCTGCAAACCCAGCGCAAACGACTGTGCCAGCATCTGCACCGACAGCATGGCGAAGTCCCCCATCATGATGTCCGCGCCCGGCCGAAACAAGGCATAGGAGCGCACCATGCCCGCCAGCATCAGATGGTGCAGCTCGGTGGCGAAGATCAGCACCACGGCCAGTATGCTGAGAAACCGGGAGACGAGCACGGTCTGGCCGCCCTGCGAGGGGTCGAAAACCATGGCCCCGGACAGGCCGCTCTGGAAGCCGATGACCGTACCGGCGAACTGCACGGCAAGGAACAGGATCCGCACCGCCGTACCCAGCATCAGGCCGGTCAGGATCTCGCCGAACAGCAGTGCAGCCGTCGAGGGCAGCGTTGTCGGCATCGGCGGCAGCGAGATCATCACCACCGGCAGCACCACCAGCGCCAGCATCAGGGCGAACACCAGCCGGACGCGGGCGGGCACGTTCTCGTCGCCCAGCGCCGGCATCACCATCAGCATGCTGCCCAGGCGGGCAAACACGAGGAAATAGGCGGTAAACTGCGCCGACATGAAATCTGGCACGCGAAACGCCCCCGCTAACCGGAGATGATGCGCTGGGCCAGCCGTTCCATCAGCCCGCCGAGGAGCCGCCCCATCAGCGGCGCTGTCAGGATGAAGACGAAGACCATGGCGATCAGCTTGGGAACAAAGGTGAGCGTCGCTTCCTGAATTTGCGTCAGAGCCTGCAACAAGCCGATGCCGAAGCCCACCACCAGAGCCACCAGCAGCAAGGGGCCCGCCACCAGCAGCAAGGTGAACAGGGTATCACGCGTAATGTCGAGGATGTCTGCACCGGTCATGAGGGCACCATCCTCCAACATGGTGAATACATGGTTAAGACCACGCGCTGAGCGGTTCTGCGCGCCGCCGAGACTCGGATAACGAAAAACCCCTCGGGGTTTCATTCGGGCGGGTTCTACGACCAGACCGAGCTTCCCACCCCCTACCTGTTCTAGGTAGTTTCGGGAAGATTTTTCCCTCAGTTGCGCTTCGGCTGGCTTGGTACGCATGAACTGACTTGCGCTAAGCAACGTTTTTCGATCTGTATCATTTTGTTAGCAGTTTAAAAATGCCACGCGAAAGGATCGATCGCATGCGGATCATGTCCGCACTTGGTTTGGACTCACCCGACGCAGCATACGAGGACCGGGCAATCCTGTGTCTGGAACTGGATCCGGCTGCCCACCTGCTCCTCTGGTCCTGTCGGGAAGTGCTCCACGCCCGTCAGGAAGGTCGCGCCGTCCGGCAGGTCCTTGGCGGTCTCAAGGGCGCGCCTGATCGTTCCTGCATCATTCTGCTCCGCCTGCTCACCAGCGAGCTTCTCTCGGCAACCCGCCGAAACCTCGACTTCGGGTTGCCTCATTGCCAGAGTGTCCAGCCTGACGAGCTGATGCTGCTTGGCGCCATCGACCGCCTGCAGACGGGAGATGAATCACGGGCTGGCCTGCTCCTGCAGGGGCTGTGCGACAATGCTGACATCAGCGGCTTGCTTGAAGCCGCGGATCATCTGGGCAAGGTGCTGCATGGCCGCGGCATCACCATCCGGGTGATGCGGCTGGTGCCGACCTCGCTCATTCCCAGCATTCACTAGTCCAGACGTTACAGACGCCCGGGCTCACTCCGCATCGCGCCGCCACCGGGCTCGCCTACCGAGCCCGGACGTTTCCCACGTTCACAGGCATCTCTTCCCCTTCGGCCGTCAATCCGACCTGTTTGCAGACAACGGCACTTGACCACCCAGATACTGCAAGTCATTCTCACTTTCATATTAAAACGGAGTGGGGATCACGATGCCGCAGTCGTACAATCCTGTACCGAATCCTGCCCCCGGTGTCGGCGGCACGGTTCGCTTGACCGAACTGCCCCTTCACGGCCGACAACTGCTCTGGCTGATGCGCATGTTCATCGCCGCACGGCTTGATTATGCACGGGTACAGGGCCCGATAGCTGCTGTTGCCCCCAGTTACAGCCGCGCCATTCCCGTACTGGTGTGCCACATGCTGCTGGAGGTCAGCCGCTATTCAGCGCGCCGTTTGCAGGTGGCCGGGCCGTGCTACGGGTCGATCACGGATGATGAAATGCGCTTTCTTGCAGCGGCGGATCTGGCTCAGATGCATGACCCCCGCCTGCCCGACCTGCTTGGTCGGCTGTGCGGCCTTGTCGATGGCCACCCTGACCTCGCCCCCGTTCTTGCCGCCACGCGGAAGCTGGGCGATGCCCTGATGCAGGAGGGGTTGCGGGTAGAGACGTGCCACCTGCTTCCGTCCGGAGAACTTCCGGCCATTCACTGACTCTACGCGCTCAAGCAGCTTCGCCCGACCACAAGCGTTGAAAAAGAAAGGAGCGCCGAAGGCCACCGCCCTCGACGCTCCTGAAACCTTGTTGTCCCTGACTTCCAGCGGCTGTTTCAAGCCATCAGATCGGCATGCGCAGAATTTCCTGATAGGCGGAGACCACGCGGTCACGCACGGCAACCAGCGTCTCAACTGCCATTTCGGCGTTGTTCACCGCCGTCACCACGTCAATCAGATCAGCCTTGCCCTGAATGGACTGGGCGGTCACGGCCTCGGAGCTCCGGCTGGCCTCAACCGCCGTGTCGAACATGTTGCCCAGCATCTCTCCGAACGAACCGGCAGACGCGGTACCCGACGGCTCCGGCGCGAGCGTATCGCCCGCCCCGCCGACCGAACGGCCAAGAGCCTGGGTGTAGGCGTTGGTTGCATCAAAGGCGCGGATGGACATGACCTAGACCTTTTCCTGGATTCCGTAGCGTTTGGCGCAGAAGTTCACCTCTGCGTCTTTAGCGCAGAAGATCACCCCTGCGTCTTTAGCGCAGAAGATCAATCGTGCGCATTGTCAGCGACTTGGCCGCTTCCACCGCGTTGAGATTCGCCTCGTAGGAACGCTGCGCTTCCTTCATGTCGCTGGTCTCGATGATGCCGTTGACGTTCGGCTTCAGCACGTAGCCCTGCTCGTCCGCGCCCGGATGGCTTGGCATATAGACCTTCTGGAATTCGCTGCGGTCCACCGTCACCCGGTCAACCTTAACCGTGCTCGCGCCGATCTCGCGGTCGAGGACGTCTTTGAACATCACGACCTTGCGCTGGTACGGCTGCTCGCCCGGGGCCGAGGCCAGAGTGTCCTGGTTCGCAAGATTCTCCGCCACCACGCGCATGCGAAGCGACTGGGCCTTGAGACCGCCCGCCGAAATGGCAATCGAGCGCTGCAAATCCATGGAACTGCTATCTCCCTTCGCTGCCGGCTTAACCGCCGCCGCCCTTGCCGATGGCGGTTTTCAGCAAGCCGGCCTGCTTGCGGTAGAGGTTGGTCAGGGCCGTGTATTCCATCTGCACGTTGGCAAGCGACAGCAGCTGTTCTTCCAGCACTACCGTATTGCCGTTCGGCTTCACCTCGAACGTGCCGCGCTCGACCTGCGTGTTGGCGTGCGCCGCCGCCTGGCTGCCCAGCGATCTCATCTCCGAGGGAAGCGCAATGCCCGGTTTGGCGACGCGGGGCGCGCCCGAAGGGTTGGCCACCTTTGCCAGCACGTCGGAAAAATCGCGCTCCACCAGCTCACGGGCCTGATAGCCGGGCGTATCCGCATTCGCCACGTTCTGGGCAATGACTTCCTGCTTGGCCTGGAGCTCGCGCATCCGGCCAGTCACAGCCTGAAATATGGCGATGGATGAGGTATCCACGGATCAGATCCTTGCCAGCATGAAATGACAGCCAAGCATCTACCCTCAAGCTTAATAGAGAGTAAACGATTGCATTCAGCTCATCCGTTTCGCGGACGAGAGAATTAATAAAACGACTTAATGTCGTATTTATTGCCGCCGCCGAAACGTTGCCGTAAAAACAAATCACCGGGGCGGACGGGCCGCCCCGGTGATGGGTGGGATTGCTCCCATTGCTTCCAGAAGGAGATATGGAAATGACCGTCCTTATCCTTCTGGCCCTTATCCTAATGCGGATACGGATCTCTATCAATATCCGCGTCAGGATCTAAAGGACCAGACCCGGAGGGCCGGAAGGCTCTCCGGGAATGGCCTTGGGGAAATCTATGCTGGTCAGGCCAAGCGGCAATGAAGCCCGGCTCATTCGCAAGAATCGCCGGCTTCAGGAACGCTCAAGCCCTCTTGAAAAGGGCTTGCTCACCTGCCCAGCATTGAAACGAGGATGGTCCGGCGCCGGAAGGCGGGGGAAGTCGCCTTTGGCAGGCGACCAACCCTCGCCTTCCGCTTCTCCAAGGCTGCCATCGCCAGCACCTTTATCCTTTATTAAGCATGTTTGCCGTTAATACGGCCATGCAGAAGCTGCCCGAGCATGTCTATGACCTGTCCCGCACCGCGGTTGCCGTGAAAGGCGAGCCGGACGGACAGGCTGTCCTGACCGCCAAGGGCCGAGGTGCGGTGGCCGACCAGATCCTCGATCTTGCCTTTGCCAATGGTGTGCGCGTGCGTCAGGATACGGCGCTGGCAGGCATGCTGAGCGCCTTTGATCTCGACAGCCCCATTCCAGCCCCCGCGCTGGATGCCGTTGCAGCCGTGCTGGCGCGGGTCTATGCCGAGCGCGGGCAGGTCTGGCCCGAAGCATCCTCTTCTCCTGCATCCACGGAAGGCGACTGAACGGCATGGACGCGCTTGATTACATCCGCACGCTCGGCGCGCTTGCACTGGTACTGGGCATGCTGCTGGGTGCGGCCTATGCCCTGCGCCGCTGGGGTCACAAGATTCCCGGCCTGACCATCGGCGCCGCGCCTGCGGAAAGCCGCATCCGTGTTGTTTCCACCCAGATGGTCGACGCCCGCCACAAGCTGGTGCTGGTGCGCCGTGATGATGTGGAGCATTTGCTGATCATCGGACCCCAGGGCACGACGCTGGTCGAGTCCGGTATTTCCAACGTTCCCCCTTCAGGGAAGGCCTCCTGATGCCTCGCCGTTTTATGTGGCTGGCGGCGCTGCCGCTGATCTTTCTGGCTGAGCCCGCGCTCGCGCAGAGCATGTCGGTCAATCTGGGCGAAGGATCGCTCACCGGGCGGATGGTGCAGCTCATCATCCTGTTGACCGTTCTCAGCATCGCCCCCGGCATCCTGATGACGGTCACGTCATTCACGCGCATCGTCGTGTCGCTGTCGCTGCTGCGCAATGCGCTCGGCACCCAGTCCTCTCCGCCCAACATGGTGCTGATCTCGCTGGCGCTGTTCCTCTCGTTCTTCGTGATGGGCCCAACGTTTGAGAAGGCATGGCAGGACGGTGTTCAGCCGTTCACGCAGGAGCAGATCACGGAGGAAGAAGCGTTCGAGCGTACAGCCGCGCCGTTCCGCACCTTCATGCTGACCCACACGCGCGAGAGCGACCTGAAGCTGTTCGTCGATCTCTCCCGCAAGCCAGTGGAAACGGCCGAGGCAACGCCGCTGACCGTGCTCATCCCCGCCTTCATGATCTCCGAGCTGCGCCGCGCGTTCGAAATCGGCTTCCTCCTGTTCCTGCCGTTTCTCATCATCGATCTGGTGGTCGCGTCCATTCTCATGTCGATGGGTATGATGATGCTGCCGCCTGCCACCATCTCCCTGCCGTTCAAGCTCATCTTCTTCGTGCTGGTGGACGGCTGGCATCTGGTTGCCGGGTCACTGGTGCAGAGCTACGGCACCTGACGCGCCAGCCTCTGGCCTGAACAAAAAAGCGCGCCCTGCTCCCCGGCAGCGGCGCGTTCTCTTTTGCCCGACGTATGAGCCCAATCGGCAGGCTCAGGCCCCGCGGAAGGCCGCCTTGTAGTTGCGCATGAACGTCTCGATGCGGTCGATATCCGCCAGTGTTTCAGACAGGCTGGAAAGGTTGCTTGCCCCCTGCCCGTCCGGTGCGGTGATGATATCGAAAGCCGCGCCAAGTGCATCGCCCTTCATCGCCGCTCCATAGCCACGGCGCAGGGCCGCAAGGCCAGCCTCGTCAGACTGCATGGCAGCGGTCACCGCCGCGCGCATCACCAGCCTGCGGCCGTCCTGGTCCAGCTTGGCACCGGTGGCCGGCATCACTGCCTTCAAGGCTTCGGAATGGCGCGGCCAGTCCTTCATTTTCCAGTAGGCGTCCGCCATCAGCATCTTTGCTTCTGCCGAGGTGTCGCCTTCCAGAACGGCTTCTGCTTCGTCCGCCCGGTCGAGTTCCAGCAGCGCCCGCGCCTCGACCCGATTGCGCTCCTTGCGCACGTCATCCGGCATGACACGCTGGCGGGTGGCGCGCAGCACGCCGATGGCCTGATCTGGCGCATCGTTCATCAGGTGGATCATCGCCAGCTGAGAGGCCACCACCGCCTGCGGCACGCCTTCAAGCCGGTATTTCACCTGATGCTCGAGGAGGCTGGCCGCGCGGTCGTAAAGATCCACATTCACCAATCGCTCGGCAAGGCGACGGATCATGGTGTCGCCCTCTGCGCCCAGCGGGGTCAGGTCGCGGAAATCATAATACAGGCCGAGTGCCTGCGCCGGCTCCATGTCGTCCGCGCCGCCTTCAAGGAACAGGTTCCGGAATACGTCCGTCATGCGATCTGCGATGGCGCGGGTGCGCGGAGTTGGCTTGAAATAATTCACCGCCTGCCGCAGCGAGGTCAGCGCACTGCGCGGATCCTTCACTTCCATGTAAAGGTCGCCCAGCCGCTCCAGCAGCGAAAGCTCGAACTCGTCCCCTCGCCACGCGAACCTCAGCCGGTCGAGCCGGTCGATGGCGTCCTGCGTGGTGATGCTCTTGCGCGCCAGTTCGTCTTCGGTCAGCGCCAGCGCGGCCATGGCATTGATGCGCCGTCCGCCAATGCTCTGCGCCACGGTAAATTCCGCCGCGGCCTTGGCCCGGTCGCCGCTCTTGGCGGCCAGAACGCCGCGCCAGTAGGCGGCCTCCGCCCGAACCTCGGCGCTGTACTCCGGCTTTTCCAATCCAAGGAGATCACGCTTGGCAATCTCACCGCCGCCCAGCGCCATGTCTGCCCGCACGGCCGCCAGACGGAATTTTGCGCGCTGCTCCGGCTCGTAAAGCTGGATGACGTCCGCACCCGTGGCATAGGCTTGCAGTGCTTCTTCGGGACGCTGCATCGCCTCCAGCGCAAGGCTGCGCCACAGCAGGGCTTCCGGCTCGTTGTCGAGCATCGGATGGCCCAGATCTTCATAAGCATCGCTCAGGTGGTGCAGCTTCAATCGTGCCACGCCCCGTGCCGCCCGGAAGACAGGCGCATTTTTCAGATCAGGCTCCAACTGCAGCATGCGCTCCAGCACGCCCAGCGCATCGGCCACCATGCCGTTGCCCAGATAGAACTGCGCCAACTGCCAGCGATGCTCCTGCTGTTCCTCGGGCGCAGCCATGCTCAGCGCATGCAGCAACTCGCCCTTCCGGTCAGCGAACGGAATTTTCGGATTTCCCGCCCACTTGGGCAGATCGATCAACCGCGTGCGCCCCACCGTACCGTCATCACGCGTGAAGTAGCCGCGTGTCGCCAGTTCGGCCGTCGTTGCTTCCAGACCAATAAAGGCGATGCCGTTGGAATGCCGCACCGCGCGCACCGCCGCATTGGCGGGCTTCACCGCAAGGCCCTGCACCGTACGCAACACTGTGCCGCCCGGATAGTTGCGCGCTTCCAGATGCCCTGCGCTGGCGGACGACACCGGCACCAGAATGAGCGGGCGATTGTCGGTCGGGTCAACCAGTTCCACCGGCACGCCCGGCTCCGGCACTGGTGCGAACAGGCGCACACCCGCCACCGAATCACGCTGGCGCACCAGCTGGATTGCCTCGCGCGGCAGGATGTCCTGATCCTTCAGCTCAAGCGACCACAGCGTGCCATCGCGCCGGAAGCCTACGCCCAGACCGGGGCGAATGCGGAACCGCAGCACGGTCGAGCCGCCGACGCTGAGCCGCTGCACGCTGCGCACCCGGTCTCCCGTCGCCCTTTCCAGCGGAACATGGGTCACGGTGTGCTCGCCCGCCCAGGCAACGATCAGTGTGTCGCCCCGTGCGAACGCTGCCGCTGGGACGATGGCCGGGAACTGATACCGAATGGCCATACCCTTGGAGATGGGCTCAACCTTGCCCTGAATTGCCTTGCCGTCTCCGCTGTCGGTTGCGGACTGCAACGCGCTCTGAAGCTGCTCGCGGGATTTCCTGGCAGCCGCTTCCTGCTGCTTTCTTGCTTCTGCCCGCGCCTTGGCATCGGCAGCGGCGCTTGTTTTCAGCGCATCGATCTGGCCGGCGATAAACCCGTCTTCGGTCGCGCTTCCGCTCTGCGCTGCCTTGCCCGGCTTTACCACCGCAGCAGCCTTGGCGGTGTCCTTCACGTCGAGGACAATTTTCCCGCCCGATCGGTAATGGTGAATTCCCGTACCCGGCTTCGCCTTGAAGCGCAGCACCGTCAGGCCATTTTCCTTGCTGATTTCGGGTGCACCGACGCGATCCAGCCGGAGGCCACGAATTGCAGCCGGGCTCAATTCGCCGTCCGCCTTGAAGGATATGACCACCTCTTCGCCGGACACTCGCGCCTGATAGTCCACCGCGCGGGGCCATTCGAACACCAGCCGCGAAAACCCGGGATGGTCCGCGCCGCGAATACGCACCGCATCCGCCGCTGCAACGGGCAGAACCCACAGCGAGGACAGCACGCACAAGGCGGCAACGCTGCGGTTCAAACGGGTAGCCCGGCGGCTCATGCTTCTTCCCTTCCGATCTCGACCGCGAGAGGTAACTCTGCCCCGCTGACGATGATACGCGGCGTCTGCCGCAAGCCTGCCGCGACCAGCCTGTCGCTCAGGGTTTGTGCCCGCTTGCCTGCATCGGACCAGTCCGCTGCCGTTGCGGACTGAGCCCCTGCTCGAACAACCACCACTGCGCCGCTGCCATTCAGGACGGCGGCCAGCGCTGCGACATCACCATCCGTCAGCGACGCTGCGCTGCCAGTTGCCGTGTCGCCAGATAGCGCAAGGACGGCCTTTGCGCCATGCACCTCGATCCGGCTGTCTGCCAGCGACGGAATTTTGCTTACCCGCACCTTCAGCCAGGTCGCCCAGTAATTGCCGCCACGCGGCGCGGCCAGTTGTAGTTGCGTGCCGGACTGGCCGCTGCCGCCCGGCCGAAACACTTCCCGGATGGCAGACAGCGCCTGCTCGCGCGTCCCGTCCGGCGCGCCCTTCAGCGCATAGGCCAGTACAAGAAAGCACAGTAGAATGCTGAGCATATCCGCAAAGGTCAGCATCCAGGAACTGCGCCGCGCGCTCAGCCCTGTCATGCGCCGCCTCCAGCCAGATGGATGGAGGCTTCTGCGCCCGCTGCGTGGGTGCCAAGCTCGACAAGGCTCAAGTCAGCGCCCAAGGCATGCAGCAGAGCTGCAGCAGTGGCAATGCGCGCTGCCGAAAGATCCCGCGTATCGGAGGGCGGCAGTATTTCCAGCCGCAAGCGCTCGCCGGGGCGAATGACAGGCGCGCGTTCTGCGAACAGCTGCAGCCAGTCTCGCCCGGACTCGGTCAGCGCGGCGGACCCGTCCTTGAAGAACACCACCGGAATCGGTGCGCTGGTTTTCGGGGCCTCGCCCACCGCAGACCGCGCGGCCAGGGCATCCAGCGGCGATGCCGGCGTTTCCGCCTTTTCGGTGATCCTGTCGCTGGCGGACAGGACACCGAGAAACATGGCGATCAGCACCAGCCAGACCGCGGCCATCAGGCCATACTGGCCCTGCGAGGCGGAGGGGCGGTGTGTCACCATGCTCAATGCACGTTAGTCGAAGCTCGCCAGAAGCGCGTCGATATCGTCCTGGTTGTTGCCGGAGCCTTCCAGCGACGGACCGTTCAGCAACTCCTTCGGGTCAGTCGGATCACCCTTGGTGTCGCGGTGGATGACCTTCTCGCGCGGCTGCGAAGAGTCGCCCACCGCTTCGGCCAGCTGGCCCAGCTTTTCCTCGATGTGCTTCAGCACGCGCACGACCTTGGTCACGCGCTGGCCGGTAATGTCCTGGAAGCTGGAGGCCTCGTAGATGCGCATGGCAATGGCGGTCAGCTTCTCGGAAAGCTCGCCGTCCACCTCGCCCGCGATGTTCGTAACCTCGTCCGCGCAGTCCATGATCTGGGTGGCCGCGCCTTCGGTGTGCTGGACGATGGCGTCCAGTTCGTCGGTTGCGCCCGGAATATCATGCTTCGACAGCGCATTGGGCTGGATCGAGGCGATTTCCGCCTTGGCGGTGCTGATGAAGTCCACCAGTTCCTTGAGTTCGCCGCCAATCTTGACAGCCGCCAGCTCAAGTTCTCCCTGCATCGTCGCCACCATGGACGCGACAAGCTCGGGGATATCCCGCACCTTGACGCTCTCGCCCCGCTCCTGACGCAGTGCTTCAATACGATCCTTGAGGGAGGCTGTCGTAAGGCCTGACATTTCCGTACTCTCCACGACCTGTTCAATCTGCGGCCAGTTGTGGCCGAAATACCAATCTCTGGTACGAAAGGGACGGTAAAAACGGGGTTAATGACTTGCCATTTTCCGGCAGGAGATCTTTCGAACCCGCGCGTTACGCTCCATACCGATGGACAAGCCGCTGAACCGTACCGCACGCTTCCCGCCAGCCCTGATCAGCAAGCATGGACGATGTGCGGGCGGCATCAAACGGTGCGGGACCCTGTACGGGTGCCCTGGCTCGCCTAGCTGGCCACGTTGGCGCGCTCGGCCAGCGCCATGGTGAGGGACTTGGCGGCATCCGGGTTCATTTCCGCCAGAATGGCCGCCATCTTGGTCTCTTTCATCCGATGAGCCACGGCCAGCTGCACGCCGAGGTCGAGCTTCTCGAAAATGCGCGCGGCATCCTTGGGCTTCATTGTCTCGTACACCTTCACTAGCGAGGTGAACTGCTTGGCGGCCTGCTCATCCTGCACGCCGGTCAGCTGCTTCAACCGCGCCTCAAGCGCGCGCAGCTCGGCAATCTTGCCATCAACACGCTTTTCCGCCGCTTCCAGCAGGCGCTCGCGCATTTCAAGGTCAGATTTGTCGGTCGTCCTGGTGCGCTTCTGGCGCGCCATGTCGTTCATCAGTTCCGCTTCGACGCGGTTCTGCGGCACGCTTGCCTTTACCACCTGCTGGGCAGGCTTGGGTTGCGCGGGCTTCTGCTGGGGTGCCGCGACAGGTGTGCCTGCTACGGGTTCCGCACCCGGCGCGCGGGCGATCACATCTGCCACGTTGAACAGCAGAATCCCTGCGCCAGTGGCCAGCAGGATGGGAAACGGACGGATGGAAACCGGGAACGCTTTCATGACCTCAACCCCTTCCCCGCGCCTCAGCGCAGACCGTCCAGCGCGCGAAGCTTCGGTGCTAGCTTGGCGGCATCCTTGCCCGCATCCATGCCGAGCGGCATCACGTCGGCCTTGCCGGGGCGCACCACGGAGGCCGCACCGCTCAGGCTGCCTTCAAGGCGCTTGGCCAGATCCTCGCCCGCCTGAGTGATGATCACCAGCTCGTCAGACAGCGCCCGGCCCTTGGTCACTCGCTCGCGCAGCGAGGCCTCGACCTCCTCCGCCGCCGCCTTCAGTGCGCGCACGCTGCCTTCGGCCTGCGTGACCGTGTTGGTCAGGGTGCGGATCATCGCTTCCATGTGGGTGCGCTCGTTACGCAGCGCGACCAGACGGCGGTTGAGAATGAAGCCGCCCGTCAGTGCCGCCAGCAGCATCAGACATAGAACAATGTCCATGATCCAGCCGAGCATCATGCCTCTCCTTAAAACTTGCCGTTGGTGGCGCGAACCTGCACCGCGATCTTCTTGCCGGACCGGCCCAGCCGCCCGCTGAGCAGCGAGACGTCCCCGCACCGTAGGTCGATGCTGTCCTTGGCGGTGGCATTGAAGACGAGGGTCTGGCCCACCTTGAAATTCATCACCTCGCTCAGCAGCATCGTCTGCTCGTCGAGCACGGCGTTCAGTTCGATGCGGGTGCGCCAGAGTTCGGTGGCAAGGTGGGTTTCCCAGATGCTGTCGCGGCCGAACTTCTCGCCCATGAAGCGCTGGAGCAGCAACTCGCGAATGGGCTCGAGCGTCGCGTAGGGAAACAGCATTTCAAGCTTGCCGCCCCGATCCTCCATGTCCACCCGCAGACGGATGACGACGGCCGCGTTGGTGGGCCGGGCAATGGAGGCGAAGCGCGGGTTGGTCTCGATGCGATCGAAGCGGAATTTCACCGGAGAGAGCGGCTCGAACGCCTGCGCCATGTCGGCGAGGATGACGTCGATCATCCGCTCGACCAGATTGGTCTCGATGGTGGTATACGGGCGGCCTTCGATGCGCATGGGCGCGGTGCCGCGGCGGCCGCCGAGCAACACGTCCACGATCGAATAGATGAGGTTGGAATCAACCGTCATCAAGCCGTAGTTGTCCCACTCCACCGCCTGAAACACGCCCATCATGGCGGGCAGCGGCACGGAGTTCAGGTAATCGCCGAAGCGCACCGACGAGATGTTATCGAGGCTGACCTCGATGTTGTCGGAGGTGAAGTTGCGCAACGAAGTCGTCATCATGCGGACCAGACGGTCGAAGATGACGTCCAGCATCGGCAGGCGCTCGTAGGAGACGAGGCTGGAATTGATGATGGCGTGAATGCCGGTGCGGGCGGTTTCCTCGTCCTCGCCATCGAAGCCGAGCAGACTGTCGATTTCGTCCTGATCGAGCACGCGCCCGGCCTGCACGGAGGACAGCAGTTCGTCCTCCTCCTGCTCGGCCATCTTCTCCCACTGGGCAGCGATGTCGTCGTCGTCCGGCTTCTCGTCGGCCATGGCCGCCCATTCAGCGGCGAGCGCGTCGTCGTCCGGAGCAGTGCCGTCGTCGGAGATGTCGTCGTTGTCGATCATCGCTACTGGACCAGCATTTCCTTGAAGAGAACATCGTTGATCTTGAGCGGTGCGATGGTGGTATTCACCCGGCGCAGCAGCTCTTCCTTCAGGCGGAACATACCCGCAGAGCCGGACAGGTCATCGATGCGCAGCTCCCGCAGGTAAACCTGAAAGCTGTCGGTCACCCGCGGCATCATGGTCTTCACCGCATCGGCCTGCGCCTGTCCCTTCACTTCCAGCGCAATGGAAAGCTTGAGGTAGCTGCTGTTGCGGTCGGTCGACTTGAGATTCACCAGCAGGTCCGGCAGATCGACGTAAACGATCTGGGTATCACCAGACGCCGCCGCAGCGGCAATCGGATCAACCGCCTGCGGCTTCTCGGGCTCTCCGCCCAGAAACAGGGTTGCGGCGGTGCCGCCGCCGATGA
>NZ_DATBUP010000108.1:0-20649 GCF_036515995.1 Pedomonas sp.
GTGGCTTAGCGCAAATCTCTGGATTGCTCGCCGGACCGCCCTAGACTGTTGAGGCGATCGCCAAATCCAGAAGGGTGTAGGAATGCTGATAACGGATCGCTGGCTGGCCTGGTTGCCTCATCCTGATGGCCCTGCGGGCAAGACCGTTCCCAACCTGCCAACCGGCTACACCGAGGTGCCGTTCGGTCGTGCACGCCTCTGGACGCTGCTCTTTGACCGGGAGGCAGCGCGCAAGGGCGGCCCGTTGCGGCTGGTGGACACGGTACCTGGCAGCCATGCCCGCACGGCCAGCTGGTCCAAGTCCATGAGCTTCGAGGATCTGCAGGACGCCCTTCAGGTCTTCACCGAGATCCGGGAGAACGGGCCGGGCACGCTGCTCGTCTCGGGTGATCTGCTTGCCATTCGCCCGGTTTACCTGCGCCGCCGCCCGGACGGCTGGTGGCTGTCCAACCGCGTGGACCTGCTGCGCCTTGTTGCCCCGCCGGAGCCGCTGAACAGCACGCTGCCGCTGCTGGAGTACTTCATCATGCTCTCGCCCATGGGGCGGCGCACGCTGGAGGGTGGTGTGGAGCGGCTGCAGGCAGGCGATTGGGTGGAATGGACCGAGGAGCGCGGCCCGGCTCTACACGCCGAAGGGCTGCGCGTCTGGCTCGGCCGCCGCGATCCGGACGAGCACCCCCGCGTTGCCGCCGACACGCTGAAGCAGACCATTTATGACTCCATCAACCGCAAGCTGGCCTGGCATCCCACCATGCCGGTGCTGGCCCTCTCCGGCGGGTTCGACTCCCGGCTCATCGGCGCGGCGTTCCGCGACATGGGGCACCGGCCCACGGCCTACACCTACGGCGAGCCGCACCATCAGGAGAACTGGGCGGCGCGGCAGATCGCCCAGCGGCTGGGGCTGGAGCTGCGCAAGGTCGAGTATCCCGAAGACATGCTGCGCTCGCGCATGCCGATGAACTTCGAGATCCTGCAGGGGCAGATCGACCCGCACGTCCTGCACATCGCCAACCTGCTGGCGATCCCCGAGGCGGACGGCACCGCCATCATGCACGGCTTTCTGGGGGATGCGATCAGCGGCTCGTTCGTCACCAGCCTTCGGGACGATGCCTTCACCAGCAAGGATGCGCTGGCCGATGCCATTGCGCGGCGCTACGCCTATCCCACGCTGTTGAAGGCGGCAGAGGCGGCGGGTATTTCCTATCCGCTCGATCAGCTGCGCCAGACGGTCTACGAGGATCTCCAGCCCGCGCCGACGCTCTACCAGTCTGCCATGCTGTGGACCTGCATGAACCGGCAGCGGCGCTTCACCGCCAGCCAGGCGGAGATTCTGGGGCCGCGGTTCGCGCCCTTCTATCCGTTCTATGACCGGGCGTTCATGGAGCTGTGGCTGAACCAGTCCATGTTCGCGCAGATCGGCCGCACGCTGCTGCGCACCCTGTTCATCCTGCACTTCCCGGTGGTGGCGACGATCCCCCACCCCAGCGCCAACTACGCCATCACCCCTGCGCTGAAGGATATCCTGCACAAGTTCGCGCGGGACCGGGTGATGGACCTGAAGGAGCGGGCGTACAAGCTCATGGGCCGGGAGCAGCCGCACCCGGACATCATGCGCATCTCCTATGGCGGAGAGACGGACGAGATCCGCCGCAGCATGGCGCAGGAAGTCACCGCCTCGGCTCCGGCGCTGAAGGCGCGCTTCGGGCTGGACGTGCCGCCCAATCTGCTGGGCTTCTGCTTCCCGGACGGCAAGCTCTACTACGACGGCCTGCACACGCTGCGTCGCTTCTGGGCCCTGTCTCGCTATGCGCGCTGGGCGGAGGACGGAGAGGTGTCCGTCCTCCCGCAGTCTCAGGAGCGCACGGCCTCCGCCGCCTGAGGAGCAACGAGCGGGGTGGCCAGGACATCCGCCACCCTGCTGTTGCCTTCGTGGCGCACCTGCGCGCCGGGGCTGGCCAACGCCCGCTGCAGATGATCCGCATAGGCTCCCAGCGTCAGCAGCAGGCGGGCGGTCTGGGTGGTACGGCCGCGCCGGTCGGGCAGGGCCTGGGTGTAACCCGGTGCCAGTGTCAGGCCGAGCTGCTGGCGCAGCGCCGGGCGGAACGCTTCCAGCCGTTCGAACAGCCGGGCCTGATGGCGGCGCGAGGTAAGGTTCGGGCCGTCATAGATGTAGCTGCTGCGGCCGATGGCGCGCATGGCCTGATCGACGCGATTGCTGCCGAAGAACCGCGCCGCCGTGTTGAACAGGCGCTGTTCCATCCACTCCAGCGCGCGGGCGGGCTGCTGCTGGGCAATCAGCGCGTGGTGCTCGGGGTGGGGCACCTGCCCAAGCTGCGGGAAGCGCCCCGCGAACCAGCGCTTGAACCATTTGCGATCCACCAGCCCTGACACCGGCACGCGCGACCAGAAGGCCACATAGTCCCGGTCGTAATAGGGCATCAGCAGATCGGCCCACGGCTGGGAGGCGGAGAGAATGCCCGCCGTGTAGCGGCGCACATGGTCTTCCCAGCCCCAGCGCCAGAAGGCGGGAATCGGCGCGCAGTCGTCGCCCAGCTCGGCGCGGATGCTGGCGGTCAGCGCCGCCTCGTCCACCGTGATGCCGAGCAGGCGTCCCAGATCCGGTCCGGTGGGCACGTAGTACTTCAGGATGGAGCGGGCCATGGCCTCGTGCGAGGTGTCGTCTCCCGCCTTCACGCGCGAGGCGAAGGAGCCCGCGATCAGGTCCCCGGCAAAGCCCTGGATCATCCGCACCGGCGGCAGGTGGAAGTCCGCCACGGCGCTCATCTGGCCGGTGGAGAGGTCGCAGCAGCCTTCCAGCCAGCCGGTCAGCTGGTCCAGTTGCCCGAGGATGATGTCGTCCCGGTAGGGCAGGGAACGGTGCGGCAGGCCGAGCAGCCGGGCGATCTCGGCAGCGGCGCGGGCCTCGCGCGTGTAGGGCGCGCCGAAGGTGATGGAGAGCGGGCGATGGCCCCGCTCCACCGTCATGGCGGCCAGCAGGCGGGAGTCGTACCCGCCGGACAGGGAGAGGGCGAGCGGCTCGGGGTTGGAGCCGAGCATGCCGTCCATCAGCCGATTGACTTGGCTGTCCATCTCCCGGCTGAATGTCTCGAAGGTCATGGCCGGGTCCGCCTCCGGCAGCACCCAGCGCCGCTCCCGGGTGACGCTCAGGCCCTCCTCGAGCGTCCAGCGATAGACCGCGCCGCTGGCCAGCCGCTTCACCCGCTGGTGCAGGGTGCGGTCTTCCCACGTGGCGCGGCCGATGAACAGGAACTGCACGGCAAGGGGATCGAGCGGCTGGGCCAGCGAGGGCTCGCACACCAGAATGTCGGTGATGGTGGAGCTGAACAGCCAGCCGGTCTCGGTCTCGGCCCAGTAGGCGGGCTTCAGGCCAACGGCGTCTGATTCCAGCGTTAGCTGCCGCCCGTCCCAGCGCAGCATGTTGAACACCTGGGCGTGCTCCTCGGCCCAGTCTGCGTCCACCGGCCCGGCGGGGGTGGGCAGATGAGGGACGCGCAGCGGAAAGGCGTCGATCACGGTGTTGACGGGAGGCTGGGCCGGATTGCGGTGCACCGGGCTTGCAACAGCAAGCTGCAGCGGGCCCCATGCCAGCGGTTCCAGCCCGGCGTGTTCGGCAGCGCTGCGCCAGCGCCGTTCGGCAGCGGGCGAGTCAGCATGTCCGGTCTTGGGCAGCCAGAGCAGGAAGCGGCTGGTTGTAAGCATAAGGGTCAAGCCTCCTGAAGCGTGGAGATAAGTCGGTCTTCATGAATCCAGCGCGCAGCACGCCAGTGGAACAGCTGCTTGCCGATCACCTTGCGCAGCTCGCTGTCTTCCCTGGCGCGACGCACCACATCCATATCCAACATGTCGTCCTCTTCCTCGTAAAGGGAAGGATGGCGAACGAAACGGGAGGGCGCAAAGCCGAATTTCTGCCCCACGCGCAGCAGGCGGGAGAGGCGTGGCCGCGCCGCGATGGCGCGCCAGCCCTTCTGGGTCGCCCGGCAGGCGGTATAAGCCAGCCACGGCGCATCACCCCGGTGCATGGTGCCGCCGGAATAGAAGGGCACCTGTGTCAGCTCCGGTGACAGCGCCCGGAATACGTCGAGGTAGAAGCTGTGGTCCTGCCGGCGTCGGAACGGCACCGGCGCGGCGGTTTCCCACAGGCGGCGGGAGGCGCCCACCATCAGCGGCGTTGCATGGTTGGCATAGACCTTGGTCGGGTTGACCCCGGCGCGGTTGCGCATCCGGTTCTCGACGATCCACTGCCACATGCCGTGGGCGGTATCGGGGTAAAGGCCTTTCGTACGCTCGAACTCCGCATGGAAGGCATCAACGAAGCTGCGCCAGACGGCGGGCCTGAACGCCTGCACGGCCGGGGTCTTGGTGTTGAACTTCTGCCTGGCGAAGGCGTCGAAGCTGCCGTCGCCCACCTGTTGCAGCGTGGAGAGGGCCAGCGCCGGAATCAGCCCTTCCCACACCGCGCCGCTGCCCTTCAGGTTGGAGGCCAGCTGAGAGATGAACAGGTAAAGGTTGGGCGTCGAGCCGTCGATCGAGCGCACATACTCAAGGTACTCCCGTGACGAGAAGAACGCGGCGTCCGGCTGGCGATAGTGGATCGCGGTGTCGGTGCGACGGGCCACCTGCCGGGCCAGCTTGCCGTCCAGATCGCCATCGAGGTTGGAGTGGTCGAGGATCAGCGCGCGCCGCCCCTTCACGTCCAGCTTGTGAAGGGCGGCAAGGATGATGCGGCTGTCGAACCCGCCGGAGAGCAGGCAGACATTGGCGTCCGTCAGCGCCTGATAGGCGGCGGTGTTGGCCTTCAGCGCATCGGCTGCTGCCTCGGGCGCGGGCTCCGGCCCTTCCTCGGGCATATGCCAGTAGCGGCTGGTCTCGATCTGCCGGTTCGAGCCTTCGATGCCCGGCAGGCCCGCGCTGACGGTCATGAGCGTCGCCGGGCGCAGCCGCTCGGCATGCTGCGTCAGCGAGGCGCGGCCGATGGGGTAGCCGAGGATGATGAACGCGCCCCAGCCGGCAGGGTCGGGCGTGTAGGGGAAAGCCTTGGTTTCGGTGGCCGCCATCCAGCCACCCTCGCCGTCGTCCCCGGCGTAGATGGGCTGAAGGCCGAGGAAGTCGTTGACCACATAGAGCTTCTGCTCCGCCGCCGACCAGCCGATGGCGGCGAAGATGCCGTCCAGCGTCGGCGCGAGCCTGGGCAGGTCGCTGGCCGCCGTCAGCTTGAGCATCTGCCCCTCGCCGAGCGGCAGGCCGCTCCAGGCGATGATGTCCCCGTTCTGGAGGCGCAGCAGGCCGGGGCCGGTCCCGGTGCGCGCCAGCGGCTGCGTCCGAGCGTCCATGGTCTGGCTAGCAGGGGCATGGATGACGCCGATCTCGCCGCCCGGAAAAGCGGCAGCGTCAATGGTCCAGCCGCCCGGATCCATGATTTCAAGCATGGGGCGGACCGGCCGGTGTCCCAGACACAGGGCAAGTTTCTGCATTTGTCCCTCGGGGTAGCTGCGCGCGTAACGGCCAGGCTTCGCCGGAAGCGAAGCCCAGGGCTTAAACGCACAAGTTCCCCAAAGGTATCAAATGCCTGTGCATTTTTTCGCTTGCGCGGGTGCAGACCCCCTGGGTCAGGCCGCTTCCAGCGTTTCGTGCAGCCGGTTCTCGTGTACCCAGCGGGTCGTGCGCCAATGGAACAGCAGCTTGCCCACCTGCTCGCGCAGCGCATCGTCCGTCTCGGCGCGGCGCACCACGTCCATATCGAGGAGATCATCCTCTTCCCGGTAGAGGGCGGCGTGCCCTACATAGCGGGACGGGGTGAAGTACATTTCCTGATCCAGCCCCAGCAGCTTGGCGAGGCGCGGGCGGCGCTGCACCGCGCGCCAGATGTCCTGAATCGCCTTGTAGCGCTTGAAGGTGAGCCATGGCGCATCGCCCCGGTGCAGCACGCTGCCCGAGGAGAAGGGAATGCGGGTCAGCTCCGGCGTCAGGGTGCGGAACACGTCCACGTAGTAGTGGTAGTCCCGCCGCCGGTTGAACGGAATGGTCGCCGCCAGCTTCCAGAACGGGCGGGACGCGCCCACCATCAGCGGCGTCACATGGTTGATGTAAACCTTGGTGGGGTTGACGCCGGTGCGGTTGCGCATCCGGTTCTCCACCACCCACTGCCACACGCCGTGCGGCTGGTTGGGGTAGAAGGTCTTCGTCCGCTCGAACTCGGCCTCGAAGGCGTCGCGGAAGGCGGTTCGCACGCTCGGCTTGAAGATCTTCACCGCCTCGCCGCCGGTCTTGAACATGGTCTTGTGGAAGGTCTCGAACGAGCCGTCCCCGGTCTGCAGCGGCGCGCGCAGCGCCAGGGGCGGGATCAGCCCCTCCCACACCGCGCCGCAGTGCTGGATGACCGAGGAAAGCTGGGCGATGAACATGTAGAGGTTGGGCGTGCCGCCATCGATGGCGTCGATGTAGTCGAGGTACGCCGTGGACGAGAAGAAGTCCCGGTCCGGCTGGCGGTAGTCGATCGGCGTGTTGGTGCGGCGGGCCACCAGCGCGGCCAGCTTGCCGTCGAGGTCCGCGTCTTCCTCGTAGTGGCTGAGGATGAGGGCCTTCTTCTCCTTCACGCCCAGCTCGTGCAGCGCGGCGAAGATGGCGCGGCTGTCGAACCCGCCCGAGAGCAGGAACACGCTGTCGTCCACAAGGCCATGATAGGCGGCGGTGTTGTCCTTCAGCAGCTCGACGATGGCCCGCGTCGGCGGCTCGGAGCCTTCGTCCGGCGTCTCCCAGTAGCGGCTGGTCTCGATCTGCCGGTTGGCGCCCTCCACCCCGGGCAGGCCGGGGGTGATCGCCAGCACGGTTGCCGGACGCAGCCGCTCGGCATGCTGGGTTGCCGTCGAGCGGCCGATGCTCTGCCCGAAAGCGATGAACGCGCCCCAGCTTGCGGCATCCGGCGTGTAAGGAAACACCTTGGTCTCGTTGGCGGCCATCCAGCCGCCCTGACCGTCATCGCCCACGTAAACCGGCTGGAGGCCGAGGAAATCGGTGATGACGTAGAGCCTGCCCTCTGATGCCGACCAGCCGATGGCGGCGAACACGCCGTCCAGCTCGGGAGCCAGTTTCGGCAGGTCCCGCGCGGCGGTCAGCTTCACCTTCTGGCCTTCGGCCAGCGGCAGGCCGCTCCACGCGATGATGTCGCCATTCTCCAGCCGGATGAGGCCCGGCCCGGTATTGGTGCGCTGCATCAGCGCCGTGCGGTCCCCCTGGCCATGGGTGACAGGGGCATGGATGACGCCGATCTCGCCGCTGGGAAAGGCTGCGGTGTCGTAAACCCATCCGCCGGGGTCCATCCGTTCCAGAAGGGGTCGAACCGGCTGGCTGCTCAGGCGTACGGCAAGTTTCTGCATGGCGTTCTCAGGCTGCTGTGCACAGGTAAGGAAAGCCCCGCCGGAGGCGAAGCTTGACAGTAAAACGCTCAACTTGGGCAAACAGACCTACCACGCCCTCACATTTTTTGCGAAGGGCGCGTTGCGATGAACCGCCGGTTGAACCCGGCGGCGGGAGATCTGCGGAAAAACGCTGGCTCAGGCTGCCAGTCGGCTGGCGTTCCTGTCTCCCAGCAATGTTTCGTGCAGCCGGTTCTCGTGCACCCAGCGGGTGGTGCGCCAGTGGAACAGCTGCTTGCCCACATGCTTGCGCAGCGCTTCATCCGTCTCGGCGCGGCGGACCACGTCCATGTCGAGCATGTCGTCGTCCTCCTGATAGAGGGCCGGGTGGCGCACGAAGCTGGATGGCGCGAAGCCGTAGTGCTTCGCCACGCCCAGACGGCGGGCGATGCGCTGGTTCCTGGCAATCGCCTTCCACATGCGCTGGCCGTAGTAGCAGGCGGCGAACAGCATGGCCGGCGAATCCGCCCGGTGGAGCACGCCGCCCGAATAGAACGGCACCCGCGCCAGCTCCGGGGCGAGCGTGCGGAACACGTCGAGGTAGAGGCTGCGGCTGTGGCGCTGGTCATAGGGCGCGGGCGCGGTGATGTCCCACAGGCGGCGGGAAGCGCCAAGCATCAGCGGCGTTGCGTAGTTGGCGTAAACCTTGGTCGGGTTGACGCCGATGCGGTGGCGCATCCGGTTGTCGATCACCCACTGCCACATGCCGTGGGGCGAGTCGGGGTAAAAGCTCCGGGTGCGCTCGAACTCCGCATCGAACGCATCCAGAAACATCTGGCGCGCCCATGGCTTGAAGATCTGGATCACCTCCGGCACCGGCTTGCACTTCTGCTGGCGGAAGGCGGCGAAGCTGCCCTCCTCGGTGCGCTGGATGCTCTTGAACGCCATGGCGGGGATGAGCCCCTCCCAGATCGCACCCGTGTTCGACAGGCCGCCGGAGAGCTGGGCGATGAACAGGTAGAGGTTGGGCGTCGCGCCATCGATGCCCCACACGTAATCCAGGTAATCGGCGCTGGAGAAGTAATCCCGGTCCGGCTGGTAGGTGCTGACCGGCGTGCCGGTGCGGCGGGCAACCATGCGGGCGAGCCTGCCGTCCAGATCCGCGTCCTCGTCGTCATGGCTGAGGATGAGGGCGCGGCGCTGCTCCACCTGCATCCGGTAGAGCAGGCCCAGAATGAGCCGGGAGTCGAACCCGCCCGAGAGCAGGCACACGTTCTCCTCCGCCACGGCTTGATAGGCGGCGGCGTTCTCCAGCAGCGCGTCCACCGCTTCCTCGGCAGAGGGCTCCTTCGTGCCCTGCGTCGGGAATTGCCAGTAGCGGGTGGTCTCCACCTTTGCCGGAGACCCCGAGCCCGGAGCGCCGGGCGTCACGGTCAGGATGGTGGCCGGTCGGGGTCGTTCGGCATGGAGGGTCATGGACCCCCGGCCGATGGCGTGGCCGCAGGAGATGAAGCCGCCCCAGCCCGCCGGGTCGGGCGTGTAGGGGAACGCCTTGGTTTCGGTGGCGGCCGTCCAGTGGCCTTGCGGATCGCCCACATAGATGGGTTGCAGGCCCAGAAAGTCGGTCACAACATAAAGCTGCTGCGTGGCTGCGGACCAGCCGATGGCAGCAAAGGTGCCGTCCAGCCGCGGAGCGACGTCCGGCAGGTCGGAGGCGCGCGGCACCCACAGCTTGCGGTTGGGTGCCAGCGGCAAGCCGCTCCAGGCAATAACGTCGCCGTTCTCCAGCCGCTGAAGGCCGGGGCCGATGCCTGCGTTGGTCAGGGCAACGCTCTGCTGGCCAGGCGCATACAGCACGCCGATCTCGCCGCAGGGCAGGGAGGCGATATCCAATTTCCAGTCGCCAGGATTCATGGCGTCCAGAAGCGGACGCACCGATTGGCCGCCCAAACGTACAGCAAGTTTTTGCATTGCAACCCCAGATGCTTGCTACCAACAGGGCTGAGGCCGGCATCGCCAGCCCCAAGGCACCGGGGAAAAGAACGCACCGGAGCTAATACGGATCAATTAGGATTATGATTTTTAAGCCTATTCTCATTCTATTCTAAATCCGGGCGCAGGAGCAGCGCCCGCCCCGGCGGAAATCCGGCAAGGTTTCCGCGGGGTTCAGCCGGTTTTGAAGCCGCGCCCATAAACGAAAAGGGAGCCGGCCCGGCTCCCTTTTCTGTCCTGTTCAGCAATGAGCGCCGGGCGCTTACCGCGCCAGCGCCTCGCTGATGAGGCGCTTGATGCCCTCGCGGCCGTAGAGCGCGATGAACGAGCCCATGCGCGGGCCTTGAGACTGGCCGAGCAGGCACTCGTAGAGCGCCTTGAACCAGTCGCGCAGGTTTTCAAAGCCGTGGGCCTTGCCCGTCTCGAACACCTCGGTCTGGTAAGCCTCCGCATCGGCGTCCGCCGGCAGGGCGTCCAGCCGGGTCACCAGATTCTGCATTGCGGCCTTTTCCTGCTCGGAGGGCGCGCGCACCTGCAGGGTAGGGGCCACGCGGTCGCGGAAATAGGCCAGCGCGTAGCCGACGAGACGGTCCAGCTCCGGATGCGTCTCGGGCGTTGCGCCCGGCACGTAACGGGAGATGAAGCCCCACAGCACGGCGCGATCGTCCGTGTTGGCGGCCGCCACCAGGTTCAGCAGCAGCGCAAACGAGATCGGCAGCTCGATCTGCGGCACGGCGCCGGTGTGGATGTGGAACGCCGGGTTGCCCAGCTTCTCCGCGTCTTCCTGACGCTGGAAGGCGGAGACGAACGAGTAATACTCGTCCACTGCCTTCGGGATCACGTCGAAGTACAGGCGCTTGGCCTTGCGCGGAGCCTGATACATGTAAAGCGCAAGGCTCTCCGGCGAGGCGTAGGTCAGCCACTCCTCGATCGTCAGGCCGTTGCCCTTGGACTTGGAGATCTTCTCGCCCTTCTCGTCGAGGAAGAGTTCGTAGTTGAACCCCTCCGGCGGCTTGGCACCCAGCGCGCGGGCGATCTTGCCCGACAGGGTGACCGAGTCGATCAGGTCCTTGCCCGCCATTTCGTAGTCGACGCCCAGCGCCACCCAGCGCATCGCCCAGTCCGCCTTCCACTGCAGCTTGCAGTGACCCTTGGTGACGGGCACGGTCATGCGCTCGCCGTCGTTGGGGTCGATGTAGGTGACGGTGCCGGCCTCCACGTCGCGCTCCACCATCGGCACCTGCAGGACGATGCCCGTCTTCGGGCACACCGGCAGGAACGGGGAGTAGGTCTTGCGGCGATCCGGGCCCAGCGTCGGCAGGATGATGTTCATCACCGCGTCGTAGTTGGCCAGCATCTTCAGCAGCGTCTCGTCGAACCGGCCCGCCTTGTAGCATTCGGTGGCGGACAGGAACTCGTACTTGAAGCCGAAGGCGTCAAGGAACGCGCGCAGGCGGGCGTTGTTGTGCTCGCCAAAGCTCGGGTGGGTGCCGAACGGATCGGGCACCTGCGTCAGCGGCTTGCCCAGCGCCGGGGTCAGCAGCTCCTTGTTGGGCACGTTGTCCGGCACCTTGCGCAGGCCGTCCATGTCGTCGGAGAAGCAGATCAGCTTGGTCGGCAGGTCCGAGAGCAGCGAGAAGGCATGCATCACCATGGTGGTGCGGGCCACTTCGCCGAAGGTGCCGATGTGCGGCAGGCCGGACGGGCCGTAGCCGGTCTCGAACAGCACGTAGCCCTTCTCCGGTGGCGCGTCCTTGTAACGATCCACCAGTTTACGGGCCTCCTCGAACACCCAGGCCTTGTTCGTCTGCGCTGCGTCCTTCAGAGAGTCCATCTTGTCATTCCGGTGGTTGTCGTGAACATAAGAGACGGTCATTAGTGGTCCTGCCATGACCGATCAACCCGCACATACCGGAAATGCGCTGCTCTTGCGCCATCCAACGCTTGTTGCCGCCCATGTCGGCATCTGGATGGCGGAGGGAGACGGCCCGCCCCAGTCCCTCACACGGGGGCAGGCGATCCGCCTTGCCGCTGACACGCCGGTCATTCTGCTGAACGCGCCGCTCACCGCATCGCGCCTCGGCTACCCTGCGCTTTCCGGGCTGGACCTGCTCGAGCTGTTCGCCTTCGTGCGCCCCGCCCAGTTCTGCGTGCCGACCGCAAGAGGCATGGCCCGCGCGCTCGGACTGGAGTCGCCAGTGACGCCGGAGGAGGAAGCGCTGTTTCTGCAGGTGGCGGCCGAAAAGCTGCTCTCCGAGATGGAAGACACCAACTGGCGCTACAAGGTGGGGGCTTACGGGTCCGCGCAGGCGCTGATGCGGCTGAAGTGGCCGTGGTCGACGCTGGTCGCCCAGCGGCTGGCCTCGCCCCGTCATGCGGAGCGCTCGCTGTTCCTTGCCCTGCCGGAGTGGGAAGATGCGCCGCCCCCGCCCAAGCCACGCGACGTGCGGGTGGGAGAGGAAGACGTGCTGGCCCGCCTCGAGCATCTGGTGGGCAAGGGCGCGGAGGAACGCCCCCAGCAGCGGGACTATGCGGAGGCCGCAACCTTCGCCTTCCAGCCGCGCGAGATGCAGGCCGCACCCAACGTGGCGCTGGTGGAAGCGGGCACCGGCACCGGCAAGACGCTGGGCTACTTGGCCCCGGCCAGCCTGTGGGCGGAGAAATCCGGCGGCAGCGTGTGGGTTTCCACCTTTACGAAGGCGCTGCAGCGCCAGCTGGATACGGAGCTGGCACGGCTGTACCCTGACCCGCAGCTTCGCGCCCGCAAGACCGTGGTGCGCAAGGGGCGGGAGAATTATCTGTGCCTCCTCAACCTTGAAGACGCGGTGCAGGGCGCGTTTACCGGCCGCGCCGCCATACTCGCCCATCTCACCATGCGCTGGGCCCGCTACACGCGCGATGGCGACATGATCGGCGGGGATTTTCCCGGCTGGCTGACGCCGCTGTTCGGCACCACCCGCATCAACGCGCTGACCGACCGTCGCGGCGAGTGCGTGTTCGCCGGATGCCCGCACTACCGCCGCTGCTTCATCGAGCGGGCGACGCGCAAGACGGCAGGGGCGGACATCGTCATCGCCAACCACGCGCTGGTGATGGTGAACGCCGCGCGCGGCAAGGCGGAGAACGAGCGCCTGTCCCGCATCGTGTTCGACGAAGGCCATCACCTGTTCGACGCGGCGGACAGCACCTTTGCCGCTCACCTCTCCGGCACGGAGGGGCTGGAGCTGCGCCGCTGGCTGCTGGGGCCGGAGAAGTCCCGCGCCCGGGGCCGCCGCCGCGGGCTCGAGGCGCGCCTGTCCGAACTGGTGCTGCACGATGATGAAAGCGCCCGTCTGCTCTCCGATATTCTGGACAAGCTGAAGGACCTGCCGGCCGAAGGCTGGCTCGGCCGCATTCAGGAGGGTGAGCCCTCAGGGCCCATCGAGAAGCTGCTGGGCGCGGTGCGCCATCAGGTGCTCGCCCGCGCCGAGGCCAAGGACGTGGGCTACGGCGTCGAGACCGAGATCGCCAACCTCCTGCCCGCCGTGGTGGATGCGGGTTACGAGGCCCAGCAGATGCTGGACGGGCTCGCCACGCCCATGGGCAAGCTGGAAGCGCGGCTGCTGGAGTTGGTGGAGGAACGGCCCGAGTGGCTGGACACCGCGCTGCGCACCCGCATCGAAGGCACCGCCAACGGGCTCCGGTTGCGCCGTCAGACCGTCATGGCGTGGATCAGCCTGCTGGCCCGGCTGGGCGGCGCGGCGGATCCGGAGTTCGTGGACTGGATGGCGCTGGATCGGGTCGAGGGGCGCGAGTTCGATGTCGGCCTGCACCGTCACTGGCTCGACCCCACCAAGCCGTTCTCGGGGCTGGTGATGGAGCCTGCCCACGGCGTCGTCGTCACCTCGGCTACGCTGCGCGACAAGGGAGCCATCATGGAGACGGATTGGCGCGTTGCCGAGCAGCGCACCGGCGCGCAGCATCTGGCCATGCCGCCCAAGCGGTTCTCGACGCCCTCGCCCTTTAACTATGCCGATGCCGCCCGGGTGTTCATCGTCACAGACGTGAAGCGCGGGGACATCGGCCAGCTCGCCGGGGCTTACAAGGCGCTCATTCAGGCAGCAGGCGGCGGCGTGCTCGGGCTGTTCACCGCCATTGCCCGCCTGAAGGCGGTGCACGCTCGCATCGCCGCGCCGCTGGCGGAGCGGGGCCTGCCGATTCTGGCGCAACATGTGGATCCCATCGACACCGGCACGCTCGTTGACATGTTCCGGGCCGATCCCGTCGCTTCCCTGCTCGGCACCGATGCCCTGCGGGACGGCGTCGACGTGCCCGGCCACTCCCTGCGCCTCGTTGCGCTGGAGGGCGTGCCCTGGCCGCGTCCCACCATCCTGCACGCGGCGCGGCGCGCGGCGTTCGGCGGCTCGGCCTATGATGATCTGGTCACACGGGCGCGGCTGGCGCAGGCATTCGGGCGGCTCATCCGCCGAGCGGAAGACCGGGGCGTGTTCGTGCTGCTGGGCGCGGCGGTGCCGTCTCGCCTGCTCTCCGCCTTCCCGCCGGAAGTGCCGGTGCGGCGCTGCACCCTGCTGGAGGCGGTGGAGGGCACCTACAAGTTCCTCGATGGCCGCGCGCCGGAGGACCTGACGGGGCTCCTCGAGCCGGTGCAACAGCCCGATGCCTTGCCTGAGCCTGACGCCGCGCCTACGATATCCGGCATATTCACACCAGGGAGTGAGGGGAAATGACCGGCCAGCCGGTTTCCGTCCATACGGCGCTCGTTTATCTGATGATTGTCGTTGCCGGGTCCAACGGCAGCATCGGCACGCCTGAAATGCAGACCATCGGCCGCATCGTGAAGGAGTGGCCGGTGTTCGAGAACTTCAACGTCGAGCTGCTCATCCCCCTCAGCCGTGATTGCGGCAGCATCCTCAACACGGATGACGGGCTGGACACGGTTCTGGGGCTCCTCCAGACCGCCATCCCCGAGGAACTGGGCGAGACCGCCTACAGCCTCGCCTGCGAGGTGGCCGCCGCAGACGGCGACGTGGATCAGGACGAGCGCCAGGTTCTCGACGCCGTGCGCGGCACGCTCGGCCTCGAGCGGCTGGCCGCCGCCGCCATCGAGCGGGCAACCGCGGCGCGGCTCAAGCGCCTGCCGTCCTAGCACCAGCCGTTCTGGCACCAGCCCTTTCGGCTGTTGCGCCGCTTTTTGCGTCGCATTCGCACCGTTCCGCCTTGGGGTTCGGGCGGGCTTCGGTCTATAAGCTGGAATACGGTGTGTTTCAGGTTTTAAGGGCCGCTTGTGAAATCGTTGACGTTGCTCCGCCACGCCAAGGCGAGCTGGGGCGAACCTTCCCAACGTGATTTCGACCGGCCGCTGGACGAGCGCGGTCGCCGCGCCGCCCCGCGCATGGGCCTTTACTTGCGCACCGAAGGCATGCGGTTCGACCGGGTGGTCGTCTCCCCCTCGGTGCGCACGCTGGAGACCCTGGCGCTGGTGGAAGAGGGCTACGGCTCCAAGTTTACCGAAATGGAGGACGAGCGCGTCTACCTCGCCTCCGCCGATTCCCTGCTCAGCCTCATTCATGATCTGCCCGACGAGTGGGACAGCGTCATGTTCGTCGGCCATAACCCCGGCTTCGAGGATCTGGGACTGTTGCTGGCCGGCACCGGGCCTGACCGCCTCATGACCCTGCTGGAAGCCTTCCTGCCCACCGCTGCCGTCATGGAACTGGAGTTCGACGTGGACAACTGGGCCGACGTCGCCGCCGGGGAGGGCGTGCTCATCCGCTTCACCCGCCCCGTCGACCTCGACGCCGCACTGGATGGGGATTGAGGACGACAGGATCGAGAGAGGCATGAAAGTCATGCACTGTAGCCGTTACCGGATCGCTTGGCTGATTGTACTGCTCTACATACCTCTCGTGCTTGTCGTAGGGGTGAGTCTTGGCGCTAGATGGGCGGTATTGGTCTTCATCCTGTTTGGCATTACCGGCATGATCCTCAAATGCCCCTCTTGCGGGAACGGCGTGTTCCGACAGAAATTTCTGTGGGTGCCTTTTCCGTCCCGTCGGTGTCGACGCTGCGGAGCCGGACTGGATTGAGAATCAGGCGTCCTGCCCGCATTCAGATGCGGTCTTGCTCATCTCCTCCATCTTCGCGGCCAGCTTCTCTGCCAGCGTGCGAATGGTGGACAGGTCATCCATGAACTCGGACATGTGATCGAGAAAGTGCGCACCGGGCGTGGAGTTCGGGTCGTTGGGCGTGTTGGCCATGATTGATGTCGCCTTTTCATCAGGCCTGTCTGGCATTTCCGGTTATCAGCCCAAAGGCCGTTCATGCCGAGGTCAGACAGACTCGTTGCTACTGGCTCACAGCTTGGGCGGCAAAAGGTTAAGTTAGCCTTTTCGTTTAGTTAACAGTACTTTAGGGAATTGGTTGGTTTGGCCGGGTGCTGCCGGGACGGATTGCCCGTTCCGGGGTGCAGGGATCCGAGACCCCTGCATAATCAAAAGCCGAAGGCTTGATGCGCCAGCGTGGGCGCGCCTCAGTCCACCACGTCGACGGCGGTTTCGACGGTTTTTGCGGCGACCTTCACGGGGATGGTCACGACCTTGGTGACGGCACAGCCGGAGAGGCTTGCCAGCAGGGCAAGCAAAAGGCCCGCTGCCAATGCGGCGCGGGCCAGAGAGAGGGTGCGGCTCGAGAGCCGGTAACCGGTCTGGTGATCAGACGGTAAAACTTTCGCCACAGCCGCAGCGTCCTTTTTCGTTGGGGTTCGTGAAGACGAACCCTGCCGTGAAGATGTCTTCCTGCCAATCCATTTCGGAGCCGATGATGTGCAGCAGCGACATCGTGTCGATGTAGAGGCGGCCGCCCGGCGTCTCGACGACTTCGTCGAGCGGGTTGGGCTCGTCCACGTAATCCACGTTGTACGACAGGCCCGAGCATCCCTTCTGCGGCGTGGTGAGTCGCAGGCCGGCAGCGGGCGTCTCGCGCTTGGCGAGCAGGTCGCGAATGCGCTCGGCGGCGCGCTCGGTCACCGTCAGGGCAGCCGGGCGGGCAGCGCGGGGCTTCACGGTCGGTTTCAGACCGGAAGTCGCACCAGAGTTGGCAGAGGTATTCGGGGTCATGTCGGTCATTACAGCATCCCCAGTTCCAGCTTGGCTTCGTCAGACATCTTCTGCGGGTCCCAGGGCGGATCCCACACAAGGTTCACCTCGACAGAGCCGACGCCCGGCACCGCGCCCACGCGGGTTTCCACCTCGCCCGGCATGGATTCGGCCACCGGGCAGTGGGGCGTGGTCAGCGTCATGGTGATGACGGCGTGGCCCTCGTCGATCTCCAGCCCGTAGATCAGGCCGAGGTCGTAGATGTTCACCGGAATTTCCGGATCGAAGATGTTGCGCAGGGCATCGAGCACCCGATCGTAGAGATCGCCGCCCGGCTCCTCGGCGGAGACGGCGGGCTTCTCTTCCTTCAGGAAGCTCTCGATGAAATCCACGGGGCGCGGCCGCTCCGGCGGGGGCGGGGCCTCGGTGACTTCCTCAACCTTGAACGCCTTTGGTTCTTCCCCAGTCATCGGAAGATCCTCACTACTTTTTCCATGCCTTCGGCCAGACGCTGCACGTCCGCCGGGGTGTTGTAGATACCGAAGCTGGCGCGCGCCGTTGCGCCCACGTGAAGCTTCTCCATCAGCGGCTGGGCGCAATGGTGGCCCGCGCGGATGTTGATGCCCGCCTCATCCAATATGGTGCCGATGTCGTGGGGATGCACCCCCTCCATCACGAACGAGACGATGCCGGTACGATGGCCCGGCCCCAGCACCTTCACCGAGTTGAAGCGCGACAGCGCCTCGATGGCGGCGCGGGTCAGCTCGGCTTCGTGCGCCTGGATGTTGGGCAGGCCCACTTCGGTCACGAAGTCGATGGCGGCCTTCAGCCCCAGCGCGCCGACGATGTGCGGCGTGCCGGCCTCGAACCGCTGCGGCGCGGGCAGGTACGTCGAGCGGGCAAAGGTGACGGTCTCGATCATCGCGCCGCCGCCGTGGTACGGGCGCATGGCGTTCAGAATGTCGAGCTTGCCCCAGAGCACGCCGATGCCGGTCGGGCCGTAGAGCTTGTGGGCGGAGAACACGTAGAAGTCCGCGCCGATGTCCTGCACGTCCACGATCTGGCGCGGCGCGGCCTGACAGCCGTCCACCAGCACCTTGGCGCCCACGGCGTGCGCCATGGCGGCAACGCGCTTCACGTCCACCAGCGTGCCGAGCACGTTGGAGATGTGGGTGACCGCAACCAGCTTCGTCTTTTCCGTGATGACCTTCTGGGCGGCCTCGTAATCAAGGTCGCCGGTCTCGGTAATCGGGATGACGCGCAGGCCGAAGCCCGCCTGTTCGGAGGCCAGCTGCCACGGCACGATGTTGGAGTGGTGCTCCAGTTCGGTCACCACCACTTCGTCATCGGGGCCGAGGTTGGCGGCGGCCCAGCTGTGCGCCACGAGGTTGATGCCCTCGGTCGCGCCGCGCACGAACACCACTTCGGACGGAGAGTTGGCATTGATGAAGCGGGCAACCGTGGCGCGCGCCTCCTCATAGGCCTCCGTCATGGTCTGGCTGCGCCGGTAGACGCCGCGATGCACCGTCGCATAGTCCTGCGAATAGGCGCGGGTGATCGCGTCGATCACGGACTTGGGCTTCTGGGCCGTCGCCGCCGTGTCGAGATAGACCAGCTCGGGCTCGCCGAGCAGAACCGGGAACAGGGGACGGTAATTCGTCATGCGCCGGCTCCGGTGTCTTGCAGCTCCTCCGCCTGAGGCCCCTTCGCCTGCGGCCCGCGCACCATTTCCCGCAGGCGGGCGGCCGAGGCCTCGGTGAAGGCGTCGCGCAGGGCTTCGTCCTCGATCGGCTCGATGGCGTCCGCCACGAAGGCTTCGGTCAGCAGCGCCTTGGCTTCCGCCGGGTCAACGCCGCGGGTGGCCAGGTAGAACAGCGCGCGCTTGTCCAGCTCGCCGACGGTGGCGCCGTGGGCGCACTTCACCTCGTTGGCATAGATCTCAAGCTCGGGCTTGGCGTTGGCCGTCGCGGTGCGGGCCAGCAACAGCGCCTTGGAGGACTGCTCGGCGTCGATGCGCTGCGAGCCCTCGGAAATGACGATCTTGCCGAGGTAGCTCACCGTCGCCTTGCCGTTGGCGACCGAGCGCACCGTCTGGCGGCTGGTGGCGTCCGGCGCGATGTGGTGGAAGCGCGTCACCAGTTCGATGGTCTGGGTGCCGTCCGCCAGCAGCACGCCGCCAAGATCGACGGACGCGCCGGTATGAATGCGGATGTCCAGTTCCACCCGGCCAAGCTGGCCGCCGGTGTTGAAGATGTGCACGCGGTAGGTGGCATTCTTGGCCACTTCCACATCGTAGCGGGCGGTGGTGATCGCCGCCTCGTCCCGCATCTGGCCGATGTGGTGCGTCAGGCTCGCGCCTTCGCCCACATGGATGGTGGTGGCCGGGTTCAGCCAGCCACCGCCCTTGAAGCTCTCGCTGAGGGTCGCGGTGGCGTTCGCGGCCACGGCGATGCTGTGGCTGACGCTGGCGCGGCCGGCGCTGATTTCCAGCGGCAGGGCAAGGGTCTCACCGTCGCGCAGGCTCAGGGCCTCCGAGACGGGCGCGTCAGCCGCATCCGGCAGCATCATGGCCGCTTCCAGCGCCTTCAGGTCGCTGTAGCGCCAGGCTTCCTCGTGCTTGCTGGGAAGGGTGAACGGAGCCGTCATGCCGCCACCGTTGCGTAGCCTTCGCGCTCCAGCTCCAGCGCCAGCGACTTGTCGCCGGTCTTGACGATGCGGCCATTTGCCAGAACGTGCACGTAGTCAGGCACCACATAGTCCAGCAGGCGCTGGTAGTGGGTGATGAGCAGGATCGCCCGGTCAGGCCCGCGAATGGCGTTGATGCCCTGCGAGACCACCTTCAGCGCGTCGATGTCGAGGCCGCTGTCGGTCTCGTCCAGCACCGCCAGCTTCGGGGACAGCACGGCCATCTGCACCATCTCGTTGCGCTTCTTTTCGCCGCCGGAGAAGCCCACGTTGACCGCGCGCTTCAGCATCTCGGCGTCCAGGCCCAGCTCCTTTGCCTTCTCGCGGATGAGGCGGAGGAAATCGGCGGCGGAGACTTCCGGCTCGCCGCGCAGCTTGCGCTGGGAGTTGAGCGCGGTGCGCAGGAACGTCAGGTTCGAGACACCCGGAATTTCCACCGGATACTGCAGCCCCAGGAACAGGCCGGCGGCGGCGCGCTCGTGCGGCTCCAGCGCGAACAGGTCCTTGCCGTCGAACTCCACGGAGCCGTCGGTCACTTCATAGCCGTCGCGGCCCGCCAGCGTGTAGCCGAGGGTGGACTTGCCCGCGCCGTTCGGCCCCATGATGGCATGGACCTCGCCCGGCTTGATGGACAGGCTCAAACCCTTCAGGATTTCCTTGCCTTCTACCGTGGCGTGCAGGTTCTTGATCTCAAGCATCAGCTTACTTCCTGTTCAAAATCTTCGCCGCAGTTCTTAGCCCACCGAGCCTTCAAGGCTGATGCCCAGCAGCTTCTGGGCCTCGACGGCGAACTCCATCGGCAGATGTTGCAGCACTTCACGGCAGAAGCCGTTGACGATCATGGCAACCGCCTCTTCCTCGGAAAGGCCGCGGCTCATGGCGTAGAACAGCTGGTCGTCCGAAATCTTGGAGGTGGTGGCCTCATGCTCGATCTGGGCCGAGGGGTTGCGCACCTCGATGTACGGCACCGTGTGCGCGCCGCTCGTGTCAGACAGCAGCAGGCTGTCGCACTGGGTGAAGTTGCGCACGTTCTCGGCGGTCGGCAGCACCTTCACGAGGCCGCGATAGGTGTTCTGGCCCCGGCCGACCGACACGCCCTTGGAGATGATCGTCGAGCGGCTGTTCTTGCCGATGTGGATCATCTTGGTGCCGGTATCGGCCTGCTGGTAGTTGTTCACCACCGCAACCGAGTAGAACTCGCCCACCGATTCCTCGCCCGCCAGCACGCAGCTTGGGTATTTCCAGGTCACGGCGGAGCCGGTTTCCACCTGCGTCCACGAAATCTTCGAGCGCGCACCTTTGCACAGGCCGCGCTTGGTGACGAAGTTGTAGATGCCGCCCTTGCCTTCCTTGTCGCCCGGATACCAGTTCTGGACCGTCGAATATTTGATCTCGGCGTCGTCGTGCGCGACCAGCTCGACGACTGCGGCATGCAGCTGGTTCTCGTCGCGCTGGGGCGCGGTGCAGCCTTCGAGATAGGAGACATAGCTTCCGGCGTCGGCGAC
>NZ_DATBUP010000109.1:0-31395 GCF_036515995.1 Pedomonas sp.
TGAAGTTCTTCTGGCTGCAGATACCTGTTTCCTGAAAAGGAACTGAGCCATGAACGAAAGCATCTCCCGCTTTGGGTCGGTTCTATCGTTTCTCGGCCGCCTGTTGCTGGCTTACATGTTTGTGACATCGGGCTGGTCCAAGATCATGAGCTACGCCGCCACATCCCAGTACATGGACACCCACGGCGTGCCAGCCAGCCTGTTACCGCTGGTAATTGCGGTTGAACTGGGCGGCGGCCTGCTGATCGCCTTTGGTATTCTGACCCGGCTGACCGCCCTGGTGATGGCGGCCTTCACCATCGCAACAGCCGTTTTCTTCCACGCAGATTTTGCGGACCCAGCCCAGCTTATCAGCTTCAACAAGAACCTGACGATCGCCGGTGGCTTTCTTGTTCTTGCAGCCTTTGGACCGGGCCGATGGTCAGTCGATGACTGGCACCGCATGCGTGTGGCAGCACGGCTCGGGCTTTAGCGCAGGTCAGACCTAAATGATCGGGCAAATACCCAGGAAGGACTTGGCAGGCAGCCGCGCAGTTTATAACCGGACGAAGCGTGGCTCGAAACCATGGGTTACCGATGGTTTCTTCTGCTCGAACGCAAGCGACGTCTTGGCATCAATCTGGGCAACCTGACGGTTGTGAAAGCGATAGCCTGCCGGGACTAGGATGCTCTGATCCGGATAGACGGCGACGCTGATTTCCCCCGTCTGAGCCTTGTTCTTGGACAGTTCACGCTGGCCGACAGCGATCACTGACACGATGGATGCCAGCAAGAACGCTCCCAGAACGGCCAGTCGTGTTGAAGTCCAAGCCATAGGTGTCTCCTTGCTCGTGCACCCATTAGTGCATTAAAGCCTTTTTCGCTTATCCACCCTGAACACGGGATGAACTGCATGTCCGAAGGTTTGAACGCTTCATCGCTGCCGGAACAAAATACCAGAGCGGAAAAAGCCTTCGCAGTTCTTGTGAATATAATGGCGAAGTTGCGTGATCCAAGGGATGGATGCCCCTGGGATCTCGCCCAAACCTTTAAAACCATAGCGCCCTATACGGTCGAGGAGGCCTACGAGGTTGCCGAGGCCATAAATCAGGGTGACCTCCCTGCCCTGTGCGAGGAACTGGGCGATCTGGCACTGCAAGTCGTCTATCACGCCCGGATGGCCGAGGAGGAAGGCGCGTTCACCGTTGCCGACGTTCTAGATGCCATCAATACCAAGATGATCAGGCGTCACCCTCATGTGTTCGGTGACGCGGTCGTTCGGTCTGCGGAGGAGCAGACCCATGCCTGGGAAGAACTGAAAGCCCGGGAGCGCGCTGCCAAGGCCACGCAGGGTGCTGCGGCAGGCGTCGCTGCGTACAGCGCCCTTGACGGTGTGGCGACGGCCCTGCCCGCCCTCCTGCGTGCTCAGAAGATTCAGTCCCGCGCCGCTCGCGTTGGGTTTGACTGGACGGATGCCAGCGATGTGGTGCCCAAGATTCATGAGGAAGTGGAGGAAATCCGCGAAGCTGTAGAAGCGGGCGACGCAGACGCCATCGAAGATGAGGTCGGCGACCTGCTGTTCGCCGTCGTCAACTTGGCACGCAAGCTCGATATCGATGCTGAAGGTGCGCTGCGCCGCGCAACAGCCAAGTTCGAGGGGCGCTTCCGTGCGATGGAACAGACGGCCGGCGAGGCATTCGCCGGGCTTGATCTGAACGCCAAGGAAGCCCTGTGGCAGCAGGTCAAAAAACAGAGCTAAGCATATGTTTTATAGGGCCTAGTAGCGGCCAAATACGCTCACGGGTTGCGTGAGGCAGGGAGCGATTGAGAGGTGAAGGGGGCGCATAAGCCCCCTTCCAAAACCCTCTCTTATTCCAAGCCTAAAGATCCTGATAGCGCCCGAACTGCTGCTCGGTGAGACGGACCCGCACGTGGACTTGCTCGCCGTCCTCACGCCGCTCCACCACGTCTCCGTTGGCATAGAGCCAAGCCAGACGACGGCCATCGGTGATGTCCAGCGTCATGTCGTGCAGACGGGCGTGTGCGTAGAAGTAATCGCCGAGACGGGTCAGCAGGGTGTCCACCCCTTCCCCCCGCAGCGCACTGACAGCAAGCGTGTTACCATCGCGCGCCACCTGCCCTTCGACCGATGCACGGGCTTCCGGATCCAACAGGTCGATTTTGTTGAGGATTTCCACCATGATCGGACCGCCCTCGTCGAGCACGCCGAGCTCGTTCAGAACGTCCATCACGTCCTGCTTCTGGGCTTCGGTGTCCGGATGGGAGATGTCCCGCACGTGAAGGACGATGTCCGCCTCGATTACCTCTTCCAGCGTGGCGCGGAAGGCCGCAACAAGCTGCGTCGGCAGGTTGGAGATGAAGCCCACCGTGTCGGACAGGATCACCTTCTCCTCACGTCCGACCTTGATGGCACGCATGGTGGGATCGAGCGTGGCGAACAGCAGATTCTCTGCCATCACGGACGCGCCCGCCATGCGATTGAACAGTGTTGATTTGCCGGCGTTGGTATAGCCCACCAGCGCAACCACCGGGTATGGCGCCTTCTGCCGCCGCTGGCGATGCAGGCCGCGAGTGCGTCGCACGTCTTCCAGTTCGCGGCGCAGCTTGGCGATGCGATCACGGATCAGGCGGCGGTCGATTTCGATCTGGGTTTCACCCGGGCCGCCAAGGAAGCCGTAGCCGCCGCGCTGACGCTCAAGGTGGGTCCAGGTGCGCACCAGGCGGCTCTGCTGATACATGAGGTGCGCCAACTCGACCTGAAGTGTGCCTTCCCGGGTGTGGGCACGCTCACCGAAGATCTCGAGCACGAGGCCGGTACGGTCAATGACCTTGGCCTGGAAGGACTTTTCCAGATTGCGCTGCTGCACTGGAGAGACCGCGCCATTGATGACGACGAGATCAATCTCCTTCTCCTTGACCACCTCGGCCAACTGCTCCACCTGCCCCGGCCCGAACAGGGTCGCCGGGCGGGCCTTGCGGATGCCAACGATCTCAGCGGCGGCTATCTCAAGGTGAATGGCCTCGGTCAGCCCGACAGCCTCTTCCAACTCGGCCTCGACAGAGCGAGGACCCTGGCCCTCGTTCTTGTATTCCGGATGCAGAACAAGAGCACGAAGACGCGCACGGCTCAGTCCGTCTCCGGACTGAGCCGCTGCAGTGTTCTCAACCGAACCATTGCGATTTTGCTTAGCCAAAGGTGCCGTTACGCTCCCTCGCCAGCCGGACCTTCCTGTTCGAACAGGGAAATCGGAGCGGCCGGCATGACAGTTGAAATGGCATGCTTGTACACGAGCTGCGAATGGCCATCACGCCGCAGCAGAACCGAGAAATTGTCGAACCAGGTAATGACACCCTGAAGTTTGACGCCATTGACCAGGAACATCGTCACCGGCGTTTTGTTCTTTCGGACATTATTCAGAAAAATGTCCTGAAGGTTATTAGCTTTTTCCGCCATTAAGCCCTCGCTTGGCTCCTTTTTAGACCCGCAACATTGTCCCCACAGCCAGACAACCAGAAACGGACCCGAGATATTATTACGAGTGAAAACGCTAGATAATTGTTATGCTAGAGGTTTCTGGATGAACTATGGCAGCGCGTCTTGGGAAACACAACCCCAAACGGCTGCGGCATGGTTGTACCGGAAACGTAGCATCACCCGCGGTTTTCTGTCCCTTCCTACCCGTTCGACACTTCGCCTTCCGCCCTATCGTCCTCGCCAAGGCCGAGGGCCTTCAGCTTGCGGTGCAGAGCGGAGCGTTCCATACCGATGAACGCTGCGGTGCGGGAAATATTTCCCGAGAAGCGGCGGATTTGCACCCGAAGATACTCGCGTTCAAACGCTTCGCGCGCCTCGCGCAGGGTCGTCGCCATGATTGACTGGGCGGCCTCGCTCGGAAACAGGCGGGCGGGCTCTGCCACCACCTCGGGCGGAAGCATTCCCAGATCGATCTCCGCTATATCGTCGCTGGAGGCCAAGATCAGCGTGCGCTCGATCATGTTGCGGAGCTGGCGCACGTTGCCGGGCCACTCATAGGCCTGAAGCGCTGCCAATGCGTCATCGCTGATGCCGGGCATGCGGCGGCCGCGCTGGGTGCAGAGCCGCTTGAGGAACAGGCTGATGAGTGCGGGAATGTCTTCGCGGCGCTCGGTCAGCGGCGGAATGCGGATGGGCACCACGTTCAGGCGATAGAACAGGTCCTCGCGGAAGCGGCCGGCCGTGATCTCTTGGCGCAGATCCTTGGTGGAGGCGCTGATGACGCGAACATCCACCCGCACGTTGCGGGTGCCGTCAACGCGCTGGAACACCTGATCGGTGAGGACACGCAGCACCTTGGCCTGAGTGTGGAGCGGCATGTCTCCCACTTCATCGAGCAGGAGGCTGCCGCCATGGGCCTGTTCGAACAGGCCCGTCTTGACGACGACGCCGTCCTTCTCAAGCCCGAACAGCTCCACCTCCACCCGCTCCGGCTCCATGCTGGCCGCGCCGATGACGACGAACGGCGCATTGGCGCGCGGCGACCAGTGGTGCAGCAGACGTGCCGCCACCTCCTTGCCCGAGCCCGCCGGGCCGGTGATGAGGACACGGCTGCCGGTCGCAGCCACCTTCTTCAGCACGTTGCGGACGTTGTTGATGGAGGCGCTGTTGCCGGTCAGCTCCAGATCCATGCCGGCGCGCTCGCGCAATTCCTCGTTCTCGCGCCGCAGACGCTCCGCCTCGGTGGCGCGCTTCACAAGAAAGAGCAACTGGTCGGACTCGAAGGGCTTCTCGATGAAGTCGTAAGCCCCGCGCTTGATGGCGGCCACGGCGGTTTCGACGTTGCCGTGACCGGAGATCATGATGACCGGCAAGCTGGGGTCGCGATCCTTGATGAGACTGAGGAGTTCCAGCCCGTCAAGACGGCTGCCCTGAAGCCAGATGTCCAGGATGACCAGCGAGGGCCGCCGCTCGGAGAGGGCCGCCAGTGCGCTGTCACTGTCTGCCGCCGTGCGGGTACCGAAGCCTTCGTCTTCCAATATCCCCGAAACCAGATCGCGGATATCGGCCTCATCGTCGATAATCAGAATATCAAGCGCCATGACCCACTCTTTTTATATCCTCACGCTGGTTCTTCTCGGCCTCCTCACTCGCCTCGGCGAGCGTGGCCAACGCGGCAAGATCAAACTGCAGCAAGGCGATCGCCCCTCCCTCCGGGCGGTCGCGCAGTTCAAGCGCGCCTTCGTGGTCTTCCGCGATCTTTTTGACGATCGCCAGCCCCAGCCCGGTGCCCTTGGCCCGGGTCGTTACGTACGGCTCGGTGAGCCGGTTCTTCAGCTCCGCAGGGAAGCCGATCCCGTTGTCTGCAATCGACAAGCTGAGCAGGTTTCCGTCCAGCGCGGCTGACACGGCGATGGCCGGAACGTAGTCCTCGCCCTCGCCTGCTTCCTCACGGCGGGCGCTCGTGCCCTCGATTGCGTTCTTGATGAGATTGGTCAGCGCCTGTCCGATCTGACGCCGGTCGCAGACCATGATCGGTAGGTCCTTCGGGATATCCAGCGTAAAGCGGACTTCCGGATGGGCGACTTCCTGAAGGAACAGCGCCTGACGAAGGATCTCCGAGACCGGCTCCGGCTGGAATACCGGCTTGGGCATGCGGGCGAACGACGAGAACTCGTCCACCATCCGCCGCAGATCGCCCACCTGCCGTATGATTGTATCCGTGCAGTTGGTGAACACCTGCGGATCGCTGTGGATTTCCTTTAGGTACTTGCGCCGCAGCCGCTCCGCCGCCAGCTGGATGGGGGTCAGCGGGTTCTTGATCTCATGCGCGATGCGGCGGGCCACATCAGACCATGCCGCACGGCGCTGGTCCGCCAGCTGCTGGGTGATGTCGTCAAAGGTGATGACCCACCCCGCCAGCTCACCGCCGCGGGTTTCGGGGCTGACCTGTGCCATCAGGGTACGATGAACGTGGCCGCGTCGCACGGTAATCTGGCCGCTGGCGTGGCGATCTGGCGCGGCCCGCGCCTCGTCAAGCAACGGCGCGAGTTCCGGTGCGACCCGCTCCAGCGGCTGACCGGACAGCTGGCTTTCCTCGGTCTCGAGGAGGACGGCGGCCGATTGGTTCGGCAGCGTGACGGTGCCATCGGCCGAGACGCCAAGTACGCCCGCCGACACGCCCGAGAGCACCGCTTCGGTGAAGCGACGGCGCTGGTCGAGCTGGGTGTTGGCGGTGACGAGCGCGCTCGTTTGCGCTTCAAGCTGGGTCGTCATGCGGTTGAAGGCCCGCGCCAGCACGCCGAACTCGTCAGGACTGCCGCGCACCGGCACGCGCACGGTGAGATCACCCCGCCCGACCCGATCCGCCGCGCGCACGAGCCGGCCGATGGGCGAGACCAGCCGATTGGCCAGCCACAGAGCCGCCCACATGGAAATGAGCAGGATCAGCAGTGAGATGACGACAAGGATGATGTTGAAGCGCAGCTGGAGATCATTCCGGCGCTGGACGAGCAGGCGGTAGTCGGACAGGGCGGACTGGGTTCTGGCCACCTGATCCAGCACCTGCGGACTGGCCTTGCGGCTGACGTAAAGGAAGGTGTTCTTGTATCCATCGAGCCGGATCAGGGCCTGCACGCGGTTGTTGTCCTCTCCCCTTCCCTCAATGACGATGACCGTGCCGCTGGTTGCCCGGTTCACGGCGTCTTCCGGGAGACGCGCGGTGGTGACATTCGGATCGAGCGTGACGCGGGAGACCACATCCATTGCGCGATCCGGCGCGACCTGGAAGACGATGGCCTCCGTGAGATCGCGGGCCAGTGCCTGCCACAGCACAACATCCGTGAAGGCCTGTACATCCCGCCCCAGGACGGGGGCCTGACGGGTTAAGTCTCCGGCCATGGCTAGAAGATCGCCACGGATACGGTCACGATTCTCGCGGACATAGGCCTGCGCCACCTGATCGGCGTTGTCGAGCACGGTGCGGACGCGATCGGAAAACCAGAACTGAAGACCGGAATCGAAGAGGTAAGCAGCAAAGCCAACGACCAATACGGTCGGGATGATCGCCACCATGGAGAACAGGCCGACGAGGCGGATGTGCAACTGCGATCCTGCCAGGCCTCGGCGGCGGTTGACCAGCAACACCCGGAGCCGCCGAGCCACCAGAAAGGCGACGATGCTGAGCGGAATGGCGTTGGCGACGATGAGCCAGGTCAGCAGGTTCGGCGAGGCGATGCGCAGCATCGTGCCCTGACTGGACAGGGCAAAGTAGCTGCTGACACCGATTATGAGCGTGAGTGCAGCCAGCCCCACCTCCAGCTTTGGCCAGAGATTGACCTCTGCGGCCCACTGGCTGAACCGGCGGCGGCGTTCGCGCCAAGTTTGAAGCGGCTGGGTGAGCAAGGACATGCACTGCCGACGACATTGAACCTGACGGGCACTCTAACGCGAAAGCGTGGCGGTTCAAATACAGTGTTGCATTGGTGCAGCAGAATTCGACGAACCGAAGCTAACCACGACAAATTAGGTTGAGGTGTGCGGGCAGGACACAGTTTCAGTCTGGAAGGATTAGCAACGATTTCGCTTTGTGCTATGCCAGCAGCCATACCGGATACAGGGACCCGCTTTGCAGCGCACCCGCGCCCTCATGATTCAGTGTTTTCTGGCCGCCTCGCTTGTGGCGTCTGCGGCACGTGCCGGGCCCGCCACTAACCCAGATGCCGCGGTGCCGGAGACAATGCCGCCAGATGCTGTTCCGGTTAGGCCACAGGCAGAGGAAGGCAGCGCCTTTGGTGACTATACTCGGCGCATTCGGGAAGCGGTGGAGCCACTGGATGTACGCCGGGCCTGTAATTCCCGCACCGGCAGCTATGCCACTGACGCGACCATTACCGTGTGCGGCGAGGCGCTGGGCCAGAACCGCTACCGGGTCCCGCGCGAGGTCGCGGTTACACCCAAGGCGGAGGACATGAAATCCCCTGCCGACAAGGGGCGCGCACTGATGAAGGCAGGCGATGGCGGCCCTGTCGGCAATACGGCGGACCTCGGAGGCACAGGCTTCAACCCGCTGATGCTCGGGGTGGCCGGCTATAAGGTCGCTGAAAAGCTGATCGAGAACGCCCGGGAAGAGTAGGCAGAAAAAGAGCAGGCAGGCAGAAGCCCCCTGCTCGCTGCTTGTTCATTACCGCACCCGCTTCATGGTGGCGGCATCGATGCCGAGGTCGGAGAGCTTCTTGCGCAAGGTGTTGCGGTTGAGACCCAGCAGGCGGGCGGCGCGGATCTGGTTACCGCGCGTGGCCGCCAGCGACATCAGCAGCAAGGGCCGTTCGACTTCCTGAACGATGCGATCATAGAGGCCATCGGGCGGAAGATCGTGCCCGAAGGTGGCGAAGTAGCGCGCCAGATGCTGCTCCACCGACTCCGCCAGCCCCTGCCCGGCCTGCGGCATGGCGTGAAGATCGGGCTCTGCGATGGATTCGCGAAGTTCGACCTCGATGGCGGCGGCAGTGATGATGTCGTCCCGCGCCAGTGCCGCCAGGCGGCGCATCAGATTCTCGAGCTCACGCACGTTGCCCGGCCACGGGTACTGGCGCAACCAGTCCAGCGCAGACTTGTCGAGCGTGCGCAGCGGCAGGCCCTCGCGGTGGGCGTTGTCGAGGAAGTGGCGGGCCAGTTCCGAAATGTCGTCCGCGCGCAGCCGCAGGGGCGGCAGACGGACGGGAACGACGTTCAGGCGGTAATAGAGGTCCTCGCGGAAGCGGCCGCTCTCGATCAGCTTGCGCAGATCCTTGTTGGTGGCGGAGATGATCCGCACGTCCGCCCGCTTCGCCTTCTGGCCGCCGACCGTGGTGTACTCGCCTTCCTGCAACACGCGCAGCAGTCGGGTCTGGGCATCGATCGGCATGTCTCCGATCTCATCAAGGAACAGGGTGCCGCCCTGCGCCTGCTCAAACCGGCCGACGGAGCGGTTGGACGCGCCAGTGAATGCGCCGCGTTCGTGGCCGAACAATTCGGATTCGATGAGTTCGCGCGGAATGGCCGCCATGTTGACGGCGACGAACGGCCCGTTGCGGCGGTTGCCGAGATCGTGCACCGCGCGGGCCACTAGTTCCTTGCCGGTGCCGGATTCGCCCAGGATCATCACCGTCAGGTCGGTCGGGATGACGCGCGCCATGGTGCGGTAGACTTCCTGCATCACGGCAGAACGGCCGATCATCGGCAATTCGTCTTCGGGCTGGGCCTCCGCTTCCACCTTGCGAGCCGAGCGGCCGGAGCGGACGCGCTCAATCGCGCTTTGAACGACGCCCTTCACCTCGTTGATGTCAAAGGGCTTGGGCAGGTATTCGAACGCGCCGCGCTCGGTGGCCTTCACCGCCGTTGCCAGCGTGTTCTGGGCGCTCATAACGATGACCGGCAGATCTGACCGGCGTGCATGGATGCGCGGCAGCAGGTCCAGCCCGTTCTCGTCCGGCATCACCACGTCGGTGATGACCACATCGCCAATACCGTCCTCGATCCACTTCCACAGCCCGGCGGCGGTGTCGGTGGTTTTCACCTCGTGACCGGCGCGCACCAGCGCCTGCCGCAGCACGGTGCGGATTGCCTCGTCATCATCGGCAACAAGAATGGTGGCGGTTTCGGTCATTGGGTGTCGGTCGCTAACGGCAGGAGGATACGGAAGATGGTGCGTGGCGGATCACTCTGGCGCTCATATTCGATGACGCCGCCGTGATCGCCGATGACCTTGGCAACCAGTGCCAGCCCGAGGCCAGTGCCGTTGGTCTTGGCGGAGACGAAGGGCTCGAACATGTGATCGGCCAGTTCGGGCGGCGCGCCGGGTCCGCTGTCGATGACGCAGATTTCGAGCGGCAGCGTGATGCGGCGGCTGGCCCCGCGCAGCGCCACCTTGACACCGTGCCGGTAGGCGGTGGTGATGGTGATTTCCCCGCCCTCTCCCGCCGCTTCGGCCGCGTTCTTGACGAGATTGAGGAACACCTGCACCAGCCGGTCCCGATTGGCGAGAACCGGCGGCAGCGAGGGGTCGTAACGCTCGCGGATCGTGAGGTTTTTGGCAAAGCCGTTCTCGGCAATGCGGCGCACGTGGCCAAGGATCTGGTGGATGTTCTCCGGATGACGTTCCATCGGCCGGGTATCGGTGAAGCCTTCCATCCGGTCGACCAGCGCGCGGATACGATCCACCTCGGTGCAGATAAGGCGGGTTAGTTCCTGGCTGCTCTCGTCCGCCCCGTCTTCCAGCAGCTGCGCCGCGCCCCGGATGCCGGAGAGCGGGTTCTTGATCTCGTGCGCCAGCATGGCGGCAACACCAACCACCGAGCGAGCCGCGCCCTGATGGGTGAGATGCCGGTCGATCAGCTGGGTGATGGAGCGGGATTGCAGCATGAGCAGCAGCCAGCCGGGCTGTTCGGCAAGTGGCGTGACGGATATGTCCGCCACGATCTGCCCGCCGCCGAAGAAGGCCAGCTCCACCGAATGGCCTGCAAACGAGGACTGATGCAGCCGGGCTTCAGCCAGCAGGCTGAGCAGCGGACTGTCCGCCGGAAGGACGTGGGTCAGCCCCCTCTCCTCCAGCTGCCGTGCCGACATGTTGAAGAATTGCTCGGCCGCCGTGTTCGAGAAGCGCACCACGCCCTGCGCATCGAAGCAGAGCACTGGCCCCGGCAGAGCGTTGACGATGTCCAGCAGCAGAGCCGCCGACGGCGCCCCGGGCGGGCGTCGACGGGAGGGAGCTGGAGCCACACCTTCAGGAGCAACTGGCGCGACGCCCGATGTCATGCAGCTTGCCGCTCAAGCAGCGGAGCGTAGAAATCCTCAAGCGCCTGAAGAGCTTCCTGAGGGGTCGGGATAAAGTTAAAGGTATTGCGGAAGGTCGCCCCGCCGCGCAGACCCTTGGTGTACCAGCCGATGTGCTTGCGAGCGATGCCGACGCCGGTGCGCTCGTCATAATGCTCGATCATCATGTTGTAGTGCTCGCGCACCAGGGCGTACTGGTGGGCCAGATCAGGCTCCGGCAGTCGGATGCCCGTCTTGAGGTAGTGCATGGCGTGGGCGATGAACCACGGGCGACCGTAGCTGCCTCGGCCGATCATGATGCCGTCCGCGCCGGACTGCTCCAGCGCTGCCGTGCAGTCGTCGTATTCGTTGATGTCGCCGTTGGCGATGACGGGCACCTTCACAGCATCCTTCACCTTGCGGATGAAGGCCCAGTCCGCCGTTCCGGAGTACATCTGGTTGCGGGTGCGGCCGTGGACAGTGATCATCTGCACGCCGACGTCCTCGGCCCGGCGGGCGAGTTCGGGCGCGTTCAGGCTGTTATGGTCCCAGCCCATGCGCATCTTGAGGGTGACGGGCACCTTGACAGCCTTGACCACGGCTTCGACGATCTTCGTCGCGTGATCGAGATCGCGCATCAGGGCGGACCCGGCCCAGCCGTTAACGACCTTCTTCACCGGGCAGCCCATGTTGATGTCGATGATGGCCGCCCCCTGATCTTCATTGAGCTTGGCAGCCTCGGCCATGATGGCAGGATCGGTGCCGACCAGCTGCATGGAGACCGGCTCTTCCTCCGGTGCCCAGGACACCTTGAGCAGGCACTGGCGGGTGGCACGCACCATCGCCTCGGAGGCTACCATCTCGGTCACGGTGAGGCCGGCGCCATAGCGCTTCACCAGCTTGCGGAACGGCAGATCGCTGACACCGGTCATGGGCGCGAGGATCACCGGCTCTGCAATTTCAACGGGGCCGACTTTGATGGGCTTCAGGTTCTGCATGGGCGCAACAGGTCCGTATTCCTGCGGCAAAGCACAGGTTCTGCCTCATTATAGGCAGGAAACCCGTGTTTGCACAAAAAACAGGCACTCCCTCTACACGAGAGACGGTTGTTTGCCAAGGCAGCCTTGTCCTAAAAGGGCGCGACATGTCGAACCAAACCACCTCTTTTCATACTGTCGTTCTGGTCGTTGCGGCCGGACGCGGTTCCCGCAGCGGCGTTGACCGCCCCAAGCAATACTGCCCGCTGGGCGGCAAGCCGCTGGTGCGCTGGTCGCTGGAGCGACTCCTCAACCATCCGGCCTGTGACGCCGTCCGCGTGGTGATTCACGCGGACGACGTAGCCGCCTACGCCGAAGCAACCGCAGGACTGGCGCTGGGCGTGCCGGTGATCGGCGGGGCCACGCGGCAGGAATCGGTGCGGTTGGGGCTGGAAGCAATCGCTGCCGAGGGCGGGGCCGAGCGGGTTCTCATTCACGACGCGGCCCGGCCGTTCATAACCCACGAGCTGGTCGACCGGCTGCTGGCGGCGCTGAACGAGACGCCGGGTGCGACTCCTGCCCTGCGGGTTGTGGATACACTTTGCCGGGAAGCGGAGGGCACGAGCCCAGCGCCGATACAGGGCGATGCGGTGGCTCGGGACAGGCTGTGGCGCGTGCAGACGCCGCAGGCCTTCCGGTTCGAGCCCCTGCTGGCGGCGCATCGGGCGACCGAGGCCGAGGGCAACGAGAGCTTTACCGACGACACCGGCGTGCTTCGGCACCAAGGCCACAAGGTGGCGCTGGTTGAGGGCGATGAGCGCAACATCAAGGTGACGCTGCCGCAGGATTGGCAGCGCGCAGGCGAGATTCTGATGAGCATGTCCAGCATTCGCACCGGCTTCGGCTACGACGTTCACCGCTTTGCCGCGGGCGACCATGTGTGGCTGTGCGGGATTGAAGTGCCGCATACCCAGACGCTGGCGGGCCACTCGGATGCGGACGTGGGGCTGCACGCCCTGACCGATGCCATCCTGGGTGCGATTGCGGAAGGCGACATCGGCCAGCACTTCCCGCCGTCCGACCCGAAATGGAAGGGTGCGCCGTCATGGAAGTTCCTGGACCATGCCCGCGCACTGGTCGAGGCCAAGGGCGGCGTCATCGAGCACGTTGACGTGACCCTGGTGTGCGAACGGCCCAAGGTTGGCCCGCATCGTCCGGCAATGACTGCGCGCATTGCAGAAATTCTGCGGCTGACACCCGCCCGCGTGAGCGTTAAGGCAACCACCACCGAGCGGCTGGGATTTACGGGCCGCGAGGAAGGCATTGCCGCGCAGGCCGTGGCGACCGTGCGCCTGCCCGCGGAGTAAGACCTGCTGGGCGACAGGCGCTGGAAATCCGGGTGCTTACAAACCCGAGTTGCGTTGTGTGAGGTTCCGCTATAGGACATCCGGCCCCGACACGACCCGGCAGACAAGCGGGTTGGAGCGGGACAGGATTACACAGGATTAGAAGGTCAGTCCGGCCATACGGAGCGGAGCGCGCGGCGTTCCGCATTCGGACCAGAAAGGCAAGCAATGCTGTTTCCCGCTGATATCACCGCCAAGGCCGAAGCCGTTATCGAGGCATGCCGGGCCCGTGGCCTGCGCGTGGCGACGGCCGAGTCCTGCACCGGCGGTCTGGTTGCAGGCGCGCTGACGGAAGTGGCAGGCTCGTCGGACGTGTTCGATCGCGGCTTCGTGACCTATTCCAACGAAGCGAAGATGGAGACGCTGAGCGTCAGCCTTGACGTGCTGGAGACGTTCGGCGCGGTCTCGGTAGCGGTGGCGTGGGCCCTCGCCCACGGCGCGCTGCAGAAGTCCCACGCGGACGTGGCCATTGGTGTGACCGGCATTGCCGGCCCGGGCGGCGGCAGCGAGATGAAGCCGGTGGGAACGGTGGTGTTCGCCCTGGCGCGGCGCGGCGACGATCCGGAAAAGGCCGTGGCCGAGACCATGACCTTCGACCCGGAACTGGGCCGCACGGGTATCCGCCTTCAGGCGGTGCGCGCGGCGCTCGACTTGCTGATGCCGGAAGAAGCGGCCCCGCCCGCGCCGTAAAGCTGGATGGCGCGCTTCTCGAACGCCGTCACCATGCGCTTGACGGCTTCGTGGAACAGCGCGCCCGCCATGCTTTCAAACAGGCGGTTCTTGAACTCGAAATCCACGAAGAAGTCGATCGCCGTGTGGCCTTCCGCCGTCTCGGTGAAGGTCCAGTCATTGTGCAGATACTTGAGCGGACCGTTCACGTAATCGACGTGAATGCGGGTCGGATGCTCCAAAGTCACTTTGGATGTAAAGGTTTCGCGGAAGACCTTGAAGCCGACCATCAAGTCCGCCACCAGCAACTCGGGCGTCTTCGAGCGGATGCGCGCTCCCACCACCCAAGGCAGGAACTGCGGATAGGACCCTACGTCCGCGACCAGCTCGAAAAGCTGCTCGCGGGTGAAGGGCAGAATACGCTGTTCAACATGACGGGGCATCAGACGCCTTTGTTACGCTCCGCGGCGGCAGTCTCCTGCGCCAGACGCTCGAGACGGGCAGCCTTCAGACGGGCAAAGTCATCGCCGGCATGATAGCTGGACCGGGTGAGCGGGCTGGACGAGACCAGAAGAAAACCCTTCGCCTTCGCCATGGCGGCATAGGCGTTGAATTCCTGCGGCGTGACGAACCGCTCCAGCTGCGCGTGCTTGGGCGTCGGCTGGAGGTACTGACCGATGGTCAGGAAATCGATATCGGCCGAACGCATGTCATCCATCACCTGATGGACTTCCAGACGCTCCTCACCCAGACCGACCATGATCCCGGACTTGGTGAAGATGGTGGGATCAAGCCGTTTCACCGTCTCCAGGAGGCGCAGGGAATGGTAGTAGCGCGCGCCGGGCCGGATGGTCGGGTAGAGCCTCGGCACCGTTTCCAGATTATGGTTGTAGACGTCCGGACGAGCAGCGACGATGCGCTCGACAGCGGACTGCATCTTGTTTCGGAAGTCTGGCGTCAGGATCTCGATGGTGGTGTTGGGCGCACGCTTGCGCAGCTCCTCAATCACCCGCACGAACTGAGTCGCGCCGCCATCGGGCAGATCATCCCGGTCCACGGAGGTAATGACGATGTGCTCAAGGCCCATCTCGCCCGCAGCCTCGGCCACATGAACGGGCTCCAGCGGATCGACAGGCCGGGGCATGCCGGTCTTCACATTGCAGAAGGCGCATGCCCGGGTGCAGGTATCACCCAGGATCATGACGGTTGCGTGCTTCTGCTTCCAGCACTCGCCCAGATTTGGGCAGGCTGCCTCCTCGCAGACGGTGTGCAGTTTCAGCCGGCGCATGAGCTGGCGAGTCTCCGCCACCTCCTGGGAGGTGGGAGCCTTGACCCGCAGCCACTCGGGCTTGCGCAAAATCGGACGGCCGCCGGCCGAAAGAAGTTCTGGCTTGTTCATGGAACTCACATAAACCTTTGTGTCGCCCATTCCAAGCCGGACCAGGCAAGTGCCGGGCCTGTTTTCCGGCAGCTCCATCCGATTTTTACACGTCGGTGACTGCAAAACCCTATTGACGCTCAGCCCTGTTTTGCGTTTCTAGGCGCTCATGTCCGATATTCCTGAACCAGACCAGTCCGAGTGCCAGTTCGAGGCGCTGATCGAGGGCTACCGCCGTTTCCGCAAGGATGCCTACAACCGCCAGCGTGAGCGTTACGACGCTCTGGCCAACAAGGGCCAGTCGCCGAAGATCATGGTCATCGCCTGCTGTGACAGCCGGGTTGACCCGACCATCATCTTCGACGCCGAGCCGGGCCAGATGTTCGTGCTGCGCAACGTTGCCAACCTGGTGCCGCCGTTCGAGACCGGCACGGGCGGAAGCCGCCACGGCGCGTCGGCCGCCATCGAGTTCGCGGTGACCGGGCTCGAGGTCGAGCACATCGTGGTGATGGGCCACGCCCGCTGCGGCGGCATCTCTGCCTCCCTGGCCGGCAAGCTCGGCAAGGAAAAGCCCGAAGGCGAGCCGGTGAGCTTCATCGACCGCTGGATGTCGATCATCAGTCCGGTGCGCGACCAAATCGTCATGGCCTACGAGATCGCACCGGACATGGATCCGCAGCGCGCGCTGGAACTGGCGGCCATCCGTCAGAGCATCAAGAACCTGCGCACCTTCCCGTTCGTCGAGGAACGGGTGCAGAACGGCACTCTGAAGCTGCACGGCGCCTACTTTGCGGTGTCTGACGGCATCCTCCAGCTGCTGGAGCCGGACTCGGAGCAGTTCGCACCGGTTGAACTTCCCTGGGAATAGTCACTCGCTGATCGTAGCGATGGGTTTGAAAAGGGCCTTCGCGCAGACCACTGCGCGGGGGCCTTTTCCGTTTGGGGCTCCTTCCCGCCTACGACCATGACCCTCTTCAGCCCCGCTCTCTCCTCGGTTGCAGTGGGGCAAAACAAGAACAAGAAACTGAAACCGGCACGCCATGCTGTTCGAGAACAGACATAACCAGCGCTATAGGGCTGAACGTTTGAATGCGTGGATTGGACAGGTCGCGAGCCTGCTTACCAGCATGGCGGCAAGTTGCTTTTTAGCAGCGTTCATTACGCCGCTTCTAGATGGGAGGTGGCCTTCCAGTTCGGGCCTCTGGATTGCTGCAGGAATGATGCAGTTCGTTGGAGCTTTGCTGTTTCTAAACCTTCTATCCGTCGAGGACAGGCAATGACTCTAACACTTCTCGATTTCGCTCCCGTCATCATGGCTGCCATTACTGTAACTGGCGGATTCGCTCTCTTGAAACTGCTGGTTTATCTCCACCGCAGGCAGGGCGCGCATCCGGACATGCGGCGGAACCGCTAGGGCGCTCAACGCCGGCCGGTCGCCGCCAGACCCTGCAAAAGGAAAAGCCGCCGAACCTTTGATCCGGCGGCCTTTTCCCTAGTGGTCTTGACCCAATAAGCGCACAAGGAACGCCCTTTGCTGATCCCCTGCCCGGTTCTTATTCCGCCAGCATGGAGCCGGTTTGCACGAACCGGTTGTGCCAGGACAGCGCCTCGTCCAGCAGCATCGGCGTCTGCAAGCCATAGCTGCCGCCTTGCTGGGCGCGGGCAAAGTAATCCGCCAGCATGGGCTTGTAGGTCGGGTGCGCACAGTTCTCGATGATGACCTTGGCGCGCTGCTTGGGGGACAGGCCGCGAAGATCCGCAAGGCCCTGCTCGGTCACGATGACCTGCACGTCTTGCGTGATGTGATCCACATGACTGACATGGGGCACGATGGCCGAGATCTTGCCGCCCTTGGCGGTGGACGGCGACATGAAGATCGAGATGAAGGCGTTGCGGGCAAAGTCGCCCGAGCCGCCGATGCCGTTCTGGATGCGCGAACCCATAACATGTGTCGAGTTCACGTTGCCGTACATGTCGGCCTCGAGCATGCCGTTCATCGACAGGCAGCCGAGACGGCGGATGACTTCCGGATGGTTGCTGATCTCCTGCGGGCGCAGGATGATTCTGCCTCGGTAATCGGCCATCTCGTTGTTGAGGCGACTTGCCGCGTCCGGGCTGAGGGAGAAGGCGGTGCAGGAGGCCACGCGTAGCTTGCCGCTGTCGAGCAGGTCGAGCATGCCGTCCTGCAGAACTTCGGTGTAGGCGGTCATGTTCTCAAAAGGACCGTCTTTGAGGCCGAACATGACCGCATTGGCAATGTTGCCGACGCCGGACTGAAGCGGCAGCAGATTCTGCGGGAGACGACCTTTTTTCACCTCATGGGAGAAGAATTCGAGCAGATGGCCAGCCATGGTGATCGACGTCTCGTCAGGCGGCGAGAACGGCGCGTTGCGATCGGCGATGTCGGTCTCGACGATGGCGACGATCTTTGATGGGTCCACCCGGAAACAAGTGCTGCCGATGCGGTCGTCCGCCTTCACGATGGGAATGGGCACGCGATTGGGCGGCAGCGCGGTGCCGTAGTAAATGTCGTGCATCCCCTCCAGCGCTTCGCTCTGCCAAGCGTTCACCTCGAGGATGATCTTGTCGGCACGGTCAAGCCAGGTCTTGTTGTTGCCGATGGACGACGACGGCACCAGCGAGCCGTCCTCCCGAATGGCGGTGACCTCGACCACGGCCACGTCGAGCGGACCGAGGAAACCCTGCCATGCGACCGGCGCCACCTGACTCAGGTGCATATCGAGGTATTCCATCTGCCCCTTGTTAATCTTCTCGCGGGCGATGGGGTCGCTGTTGTAGGGCAGCCGGAACTCGATGCCGTCCGCCTTTGCCAGCGCGCCGTCAAGCTCCGGGCCGGTGGATGCACCGGTCCAGACGCGAATGCGGAAGGGATTGCCCGCCGCACGCTCCGCCTCGATGCGCTCTGCAAGCGCAATGGGCACCTGCTTGGGATAGCCCGCGCCAGTAAAGCCGCTCATGCCGACAGAACTGCCTGACGGTATCAGCGCCGCAGCCTCGGCTGCAGACATGATCTTCGACCGCAGCGCCTCGTTCCTGATTCTTGAGGTAGCGCTCATTCTATCCTCCGCAACTCGCACAGTAACATGCCGTGCCGATGCTGAGCATTGCAGGAGCCAGGACGCCGTTCAACACAGGTTCATCCCGAAACCGCACCATGTGCCCGTATTCCTACCAAGGAACCGGATCGCGCCGTTCCCCGCATTGGCGCCGTTCAGCATGGTTGCCCGCACCGGTGGCCCGGCAGACCGCGTCCAGAGAGCATAATGCCCGTCTGATCGTTCGGTCTTTTCGCCTATCCACGAAACACCATGGGCGGGTCAACACCAAAAAAGTGGCCTTCCGGGTAACAATGGCACCTGGTTCCGGGCATTCGCCGCTGAAAACAAACGGTTGATCGACACGGTCGCCCTCCCATCATCTGGAGCTCAAGGCGGTGCAGCAGTGGCGTCAGACCACGAGTGCGCTGTCACAAGATCTTGCCGGTTTACCTGGGTTTTCAAGCGAGGCGTGACCGTACCGGGAACGAGTGCAGGAGGTAAGAGGTTCAAGAGGAACAGGACCCGCAGCCTGCCGTTGAATCGTAGAACACCGGCAGCGATGCAGACCGGCAAGCAATGTATGAGAGGCCCGATGACCCGCGACACCAACGAACGCGAGAACCCGACCCAGACTTCTGCTCCAAATCAGTCAACCGCCGCACGTGATGCCGAACGGCAGCGGCGCGCAGCCGAAGCGCGCGAACTGGAGGCCAAGGCCGGCGCACGCGCGTCTCTGCAAGGCGAGGAGCAGGCGTTACAGAATCAGGTGGCCGATAATCCGGCAGGCCCGCCCAATGCGGACGAGGCGCCACGGCAGGCCAACAACGGCACGATGCGCCCCGCCATTGGCGAGAAGCGTGCAAGCCCGGACGAGAATGAAACCCGCTACCAGAGTGAGGAAAGTCGCCGGGGCGAATAGCCGAGCGTCAGGCGCGGGGCTCCGCTGTGGTCTGCAGTGGCAACGGCGTTTCCCTGTTATCTCCTTGTTCCGTTTGATGTGTCTTGCCGGGGTCGAGGAAGCTGCTGATGACCGCAACGTCAGGGGTTTCCGCAACCAGAGCAAAAATAGCCGAAGCCATGCGACGTGCATGGCCTGGCGCGCCCTCCGAAGGACTGTGCGGGCTTAAATCTGTGAAAGCAAACGCGAGACCACCCTCGTGTCCCTGCGACAGACACTTAGCCGATGCAGCACATTCTCAAAACCCATTGAATATATTGAACTATTTTTAATACAGCCGTTGCGAAGGGCACCACGACTCCTATAATGGCGCACAGTGTTTCAGAAGGTTGTTCATGCACCTTTTGCTAACCCGGACCCCGCAGGCCCCTACCCTGCGGGGTCTTTTACATCAGGGCTCGGCGAACCTGAGCTGCCAGGCGAAATTAAAGTGCAACACGTCACGTGGAAGGCTTTGTCACTGAGCAACGATGTGGCGAACAAGCAAAAGCCGGACAGGTGGCCCTGCCCGGCTTTTGTGTTCTGGAGCTTGCGACCAGAGGCGCAGTCCGGAAATGAGCGGATGGTTCCAGAAGGAGCCCTCCTTCCAATCCCCGAACCCTAGAAGTGGATGGCCCGGCCGTAGGCGGCGAGAACGGCTTCGTGCATCATCTCGGAGAGCGTCGGGTGCGCGAAGACGGTCTGCATCAGCTCGGCCTCGGTGGTCTCGAGCTGACGAGCAACGACGTAGCCCTGAATGAGCTCGGTCACTTCCGCGCCAACCATGTGTGCACCCAACATCTCGCCGGTCTTGGCGTCGAACACGGTTTTGATGAAGCCCTCGGGCTCGCCGAGCGCGATCGCCTTGCCGTTACCGATGAAGGGGAACTTGCCGACACGGACTTCATAGCCGGCATCTTTCGCCTTGGTCTCGGTGAGGCCGACGCTGGCGACCTGCGGACGGCAGTAGGTGCAGCCCGGAATGTTGGCCTTGTTGAGCGGGTGCGGGTGAACGCCCTCCCCCTTGCCCAGTTCGACGGCGATGGCTTCGGCAGCGGTCACGCCCTCATGGCTGGCCTTGTGGGCGAGCCACGGCGCACCGGCGACGTCGCCAATGGCCCAGACGCCCGGAACGTTGGTGCGGCCATAGCCGTCCGTCGCAATCTGGCCGCGCTCCACCTGCACGCCCAGGTCTTCAAGGCCAAGGTTCTCGACGTTGCCCTGAATACCGATGGCGAGGATGACCCGATCGAATTCATGGGTTTCGTTCTTGCCATCCGCCTCGATGGTGGCGGTGATGGTCTGGCCCTTGGGCTCAAGCTTGGACAGGCCGACCTTGGTGCGGACGGTAATGCCCTGCTTGGCAAAAGCCTTGGCAACGAATGCGGAGACCTCTTCGTCTTCCACGGGGAGGATGCGGTCGATCATCTCGACGATGGTGACCTTGGAGCCGAGGTCAGCGAAGAAGCTGGCGAACTCGACGCCGATGGCACCCGAGCCGACGACCAGCAGGCGGCCCGGCACCGTGTCTGGTACCAGCGCGTGCTTGTAGTTCCAGATCAGCTTGCCGTCCGCCTTCAGGTGCGGCAGCTCGCGCGGGCGCGCGCCGGTGGCGAGGATGACGTGCTTGAAGGAGACGTCCTCAACCGCCTTGCCGTCCTTGGAGACGGTGAGCGTGTCCTTCCCGGTGAGTTTGGCTTCACCGTCAAACACTTGCACCTTGTTCTTCTTGAGCAAGGTCTTGACGCCTGCGCTCAGCTGGCCGGAGACGCCGCGCGAACGCTTCACGATGGCCTGCAGATCATAGCTGACGTTGTCAGCCTTCAGGCCGTAGGCGGCCGCGTTCTGCATGTTGTGGTACATTTCGCTGGAGCGCAGCAGCGCCTTGGTCGGAATGCAGCCCCAGTTGAGGCAGATGCCGCCCAGATGCTCGCGCTCGACAACAGCGGTGTTCAGACCAAGCTGGGCCGCGCGGATTGCCGCCACGTAGCCGCCGGGACCACCGCCCACCACAACAACGTCGAACTGGGATGCCATATGCATATCTCCTCATCCCACAACGCAAAACTTCAGGCGTTTCAGGGAGATAACGAAACTCTTTAACAACTGGGCCGATTAAAAGCCCGAAAGGGCGGAGGAGTTGCCTCCCCCGCCCTCTGGATTTGCAGCTTACGCCAGCATCAGCAACGGATCTTCGATCAGGCGCTTGAAGGCCTGAAGGAATTCCGCGCCGACCGCGCCGTCAACCGCGCGGTGATCGCACGACAGGGTGACGGTCATCACCGTGGCAGCGGCAACTGCGCCGTCCTTGATGACCGGGCGCTGCTCGCCCGCGCCGATGGCGAGGATGCAGGCCTGCGGCGGGTTGATGACGGCTTCGAACTGCTTGATGCCGTACATGCCGAGGTTGGAGATGGAGAAGGTGCCGCCCTGATATTCCTCAGGCGCGAGCTTGCCCGCGCGGGCCTTCTCAGCGAGCTGAGCAACTTGACGGGAGATATCGGCCAGACCCAGCGAGCCTGCGTCCTTCACCACCGGGGTGATGAGGCCGCCCTCGATGGCAACAGCAACCGAGATGTCCTGACGCTTGAACCAGTACATCTTGTCGCCCGCGAACTGGACGTTGGCGGCAGGCACCTTCTTGAGGGCCAGCGCCACGGCGCGGATGACGAAGTCGTTGACCGAGACCTTCACACCCTCCTTCTCGAGGCGGCTGTTTAGCTCCTTGCGGACCTTCATCAGCGCGTCGATCTCGCAATCCACCGTGAGGTAGAAGTGCGGGACGGTCTGCTTGCTCTCCTGCAGGCGGCGCGCAATGGTCTTGCGCATGTTGGAGAGCTTGATCTCCTCGAACGGCACATCGGCCGGCGGGCCGTAGCTCGGCGCAGCAGCAGGCGCTGCGGCCGGAGCCTTTGCGGCAGCCGGAGCAGCCGGTTGCGCTGCTGCGGCGGCGGCAGGCGCGGCAGCGCCGGGCTGGAAGGCTTCGATGTCAGCCTTGATGATGCGGCCATTGGGGCCAGAGCCCTTCACGGCGGACAGGTCGATGCCCTTCTGGCCGGCGATGCGGCGGGCCAGCGGCGAGGCCTTGATGCGCTCCCCGCCTTCCTGCGATGCAACCGCCGGGGCGGCCTGCGGCTGGGCGGCGGCCGGAGCCTCGGGAGCCTGAGCGGCGGGCTTTACCGGTTCACCGCGGGCGGATTCCTTCTGCTCTGCCTGAGCGGCTTCGGCCTTAGTTGTTTCCGCCTTCTGGCCGGGGCCTGCCTGACGCTGCTCGGACGGAGCTTCCAGAGCATCTGCGCTCTCGCCCTCTTCCAGAAGGACCGCGATCTTGGTGCCGACGGCGACCTCTTCGGTGCCTTCGGCGACGAAGATCTTGCCGACGACGCCTTCGTCGGCCGATTCATATTCCATCGTCGCCTTGTCGGTCTCGATCTCGGCCAACACCTGACCGGCGCTGACCGTATCGCCTTCCTTCACCAGCCACTTGGCCAGCGTGCCCGTCTCCATGGTGGGAGACAGGGCGGGCATGAGAATGTCGATCGGCATTTATGCTCCCCCGGCTCAGCGATAGCAGACGCGCTTGGCAGCTTCGACCACGTCGGCCGACTTCACCAGAGCGAGTTTCTCAAGGTTGTTGGCATAGGGCAGAGGCACGTCCTTGTTGGTGACGCGCAGCACCGGAGCGTCCAGATCGTCGAAGCTCTCTTCCATGCAGATGGCGGAGATTTCAGACGAGATGGAGCACTGCGGCCAGCCTTCCTCGACGCAGACCACGCGGTTGGTCTTGGCGAGCGACTTAAGCACGGTTTCCTTGTCCAGAGGACGCAGGGTGCGCAGGTCGATCACTTCAGCATCGATGCCTTCCTGAGCCAGCGTTTCGGCCGCTTCGAGCGCCACGCCGACGCCGATGGAGTAGGACACCAGCGTGACGTCCTTGCCTTCGCGGGCGATCTTCGCCTTGCCGATGGGCAGGACGTAGTCTTCATCGACCGGAACGTCGAACGAGCGGCCGTACAGCAGCTCGTTCTCAAGGAACACGACCGGATCCGGCGAGCGGATGGCAGCCTTGAGCAGGCCCTTGGCATCTGCCGCCGAGTACGGCGCGATGACAATGAGGCCCGGCACGTGGGCGTACCACGGGCCGTAGTTCTGGCTGTGCTGGGCTGCAACGCGCGAGGCCGCGCCGTTCGGGCCACGGAACACCATGGGGCAGCGCATCTGGCCGCCGGACATGTAGTTGGTCTTGGCGGCAGAGTTGATGATCTGGTCAATCGCCTGCATGGCGAAGTTGAAGGTCATGAACTCGACGATCGGCTTCAGGCCGCCCATAGCAGCACCGGTGCCAACGCCGGCAAAGCCGTGCTCGGTGATCGGCGTGTCGATGACGCGCTCCGGGCCGAACTCGTCGAGCAGGCCCTGCGTCACCTTGTAAGCGCCCTGGTACTGCGCCACTTCCTCGCCCATGACGAACACGGACGGGTCCGTGCGCATTTCCTCGGCCATGGCGTCGCGCAGGGCTTCGCGCACGGTCTTCTTGACCACGTCGCCCTTCACTTCGGGATCGCGGACGTCCGGCTTGCGCGGCTGGGCTTCAGCCCTGGACGGCGCAACGGCTGGCGGCGCGGACTCGGCGGCCTGCGGCTTGGCGGCGTCATTGCTCGGTGTTTGCGGGGTGACCGGCTTCTCGCCGGCGTCCAGCGCGTCAAGGTTCTCGCCTTCCTCGGCGATGAGCGCGATGGGGGTGCCCACCTTCACGCCGTCGGACCCGGCGGGAACGAGGATGCGAGCCATGATGCCCTCATCGTCCGCTTCCAGTTCCATGGTGGCCTTGTCGGTCTCGATCTCGGCGATGGTCTGACCGGCCTTGATCTTGTCGCCTTCGTTCACCAGCCACTTGGCCAGCGTGCCCTCTTCCATCGTGGGCGACATGGCGGGAAGGAAAATTTCGGTGGCCATTAATAAGTCTCCACCAGCACATCAGTGTACAGTTCGGACGGATCCGGCTCGGGCGAGGTCTGGGCGAAGTCCGCCGCTTCGGCGACGATGGCTCGGATCTCCTTGTCGAGCGCCTTCAGCTCGTCCTCGGTGACCTTGCCGGACTCCAGCAGACGGCGCTTGGTGCCCTCGATGGGGTCGGACTGCTCGCGCACCTGCTCCACTTCTTCCTTGGAGCGGTACTTGGCGGGGTCGGACATGGAGTGGCCGCGATAGCGGTAGGTCTTCATCTCGAGGAGGATCGGACCCTTGCCCGAGCGCACCCACTCGACCGCCGCATCAGCCGCGCCCTTCACTTCCAGCACGTCCATGCCGTTGACCTGGATGCCGGGGATGCGGAAGCTCTCGCCACGGCGGAAGAGCTGGTCTTCGGCCGACGCGCGATTGACGCTGGTGCCCATGGCGTACTGGTTGTTCTCGATCACGTAGATGACCGGGAGCTTCCACAGCTCCGCCATGTTGAAGCTCTCGTACACCTGGCCCTGGTTGGCCGCGCCGTCACCAAAGTAGGTAACGCACAGGCCGTTGTCCTGCTTGTACTTGTGAGCGAAGGCAAGGCCGGTGCCGAGCGACACCTGCGCGCCGACGATGCCGTGGCCGCCGTAAAAGCCATGCTCCACGGAGAACATGTGCATGGAGCCGCCCTTGCCGCGGGAGATACCGCCTTCGCGGCCGGTCAGCTCTGCCATCACCGCCTTGGAATCGATGCCGCAGGCCAGCATGTGGCCGTGGTCGCGATAGCCGGTGATGATGCTGTCACCCTTGTTGAGCGCGGCCTGAATGCCGACGACGACTGCTTCCTGACCGATGTAGAGGTGGCAGAAGCCGCCGATCAGGCCGAGGCCGTACATCTGGCCCGCGCGCTCCTCGAAGCGGCGGATCAGGAGCATCTCACGATAATACTGCTTCAGTTCATCGATGCTGGCCTTGTAGGGTTCCGGATACTCCGGGGTCGGAATGCGGCTGGTGCGCAGCGCGTCCGTCTCTTCCCGGCGATTCCGCCCCTTACCCTTCTGCTTGCCACCGGCGTTAGCCGCTCCGGTGTCGGGCGATGGCGACATAATCACCCCTCCACTTATAACCGAACGTTCGGTTTGTTATGAACTCTTCAGATTGTTGTTAACCCAGCAAATCCGAGACGCCAAGGCTTTTTCACGGTTTTGCCCGTTGGGTAACCGGACAACGAACAGAACGCAGGACAGGAATGTTCGGTGGCAATGCCGGGCACAAAGGGGAAAGTGAGACCTGATACTTGCGATTCAGGACGCGCGTTCGCGCCAGCCGCGCACGACAGAACTGATATTGACGTGCGTGAAATGCGATGTTCAGATTAGATCGAAAGCGTCATGAAAGATAAAAAATGACCAAGCTGATCCGCATTGGTGTGTGGGGAATAGAGCGCTTGCTGGAAATTCTGTTCTGCAATCTGGTCGCGCCGGTTGCCTTTGCTCTGTTTTCAGGACGCGGGTCCGTACCGTACGATCCGGCGATCCTGTCCCAGCTTACCGTCGAAGAAATACTTGAGGCAGCAGAAGGTTGGCTGCACGCCACTCTTTTTGCCTATCTGATCAGCGGCTATATCTTCGCCACCCTCTGGTTCGGCCTGGTTGCGAGGCCCGAACGCATTTGCCGCCAATGCACCGTGATGGCCACCAGCGTTGTCGCCTGCTACGGAATCACATGCGTACTTTTTGGCATGGAAATGTTCCTACCAATTGGCGTGGTCTTGTTTATGGCAGGTGCGGTTGCCTACTCGACCTTTATCGGCGGCAGGCTACTGGACCGATGGCTGGAGAAAGTGGCCCATGACAAGATCAGCCAACCCGGTCAAATCAGCGCTCATGGAGGCTGACAATCCAGGGCGCATCGCTGACAGCTTCGCGTGACGAATTAACAAGTCGGCGTAGGAGGGGACAAAGCGGCTGGCTGAGCGTGCCCTGCAAGAAACCGGTCATCACAAGGCATACACCTTGCTCGAAAGCTGGCCCTAGCGGCGCGGCTCCAGCATAATGACGTCTTCGTCCGGGTGAGCGAGGCCGAGATGGCGGCGGACAAGTTCATCCGCATAGTCCGGGTCAACGTGATTGGGCGACAGAAGGGCGACGCGATGCTCAAGGTCTTCGCGCTGGTCCCTCACCTTCTTTGCGGCAATGGAGAGTTCACGGATCTGGCTATCGTAAACCGAGTATGCCCGCAGCCCGTGCTCACCTTGGAACGTGTGATAGGCAAAGTACGCGATGGCCACGATACAGCCAGCCGGCACAAGTGCCTGACGAACAAGATGAAGAAGGGGCGATTCAGTGTCCACGAGCTTAAATCATCACGGGCGGTGGGTTGCGTCAAGGGCTCGGTTAACCAAACCGACTGAAATTTCGTGGAAAAGCGCCAGCCCGCTGAAGCGAACCGGCGCTGTTTCTACATATGGTGTGTGGCTATTCAGAGCCACACAAGTCAAGCGCTGAAGATTTAAGCCTTCAGGATCGAACGGCCGGCGTAAACCGCTGCCAGATCCAGCTCCTGCTCGATGCGGATCAGCTGGTTGTATTTGGCAAGCCGGTCCGAACGGGCCAGCGAACCGGTCTTGATCTGGCCGCAGTTGGTGGCGACGGCGAGGTCCGCAATGGTCGAATCCTCGGTCTCGCCCGAACGGTGCGACATGACGGCGGTGTAGCGGGCGCGGTGCGCGGTCTCGACGGCGTCTAGCGTCTCGGTGAGCGAGCCGATCTGGTTGACCTTGACGAGGATGGAGTTGGCGACGCCCTTCTGGATGCCCTCGCGCAGACGGGTGGAGTTGGTGACGAACAGGTCGTCACCCACCAGCTGGCACTTGTTGCCGACGGCGTCGGTCAGCGCCTTCCAGCCAGCCCAGTCATCCTCGGCCATGCCGTCTTCGATCGAGATGATCGGGTACTTGGCGACGAGGTCAGCCAGGTATGCGGCGAATTCGGCGGATTCCAGGGTCTTGCCCTCGCCTTCCAGAACGTACTTGCCGTTCTTGAAGAACTCGGTCGAGGCGCAGTCAAGAGCGAGGTACACGTCCTCACCCGGCTTGAAACCGGCCTTCTCGATCGACTGCATCACGAAGTCGATGGCGGCGGTGGTGGAGGCCAGGTTCGGAGCGAAGCCGCCCTCGTCGCCGACGGCGGTGTTCAGACCAGCAGCCGACAGCTCCTTCTTCAGGACGTGGAAGATTTCCGCGCCCCAGCGCACGGCGTCCGACAAAGAGTCAGCGCCGACCGGCATGATCATGAATTCCTGGAAGTCGATCGGGTTGTCGGCATGCGCGCCGCCGTTGATGATGTTCATCATCGGAACCGGCAGGGTGCGGGCCGACACGCCGCCCACATAGCGGTACAGCGGCAGGCCGCGTGCCTCAGCGGCGGCCTTAGCGACGGCCAGCGACACGCCGAGGATGGCGTTGGCGCCGAGGCGGCTCTTGTTCGGAGTACCGTCCAGCTCGATCATGGCATAGTCGAGCGTGATCTGGTCTTCGGCATCGAGGCCGACGAGGGCATCGAAGATCTCGCCGTTCACGGCCTCGACGGCGGCGATCACGCCCTTGCCGAGGTAGCGGCTCTTGTCGCCATCGCGCTTCTCAACAGCTTCGTGCGCACCGGTGGAAGCACCGGAGGGGACGGCTGCACGGCCAAACGAGCCGTCTTCCAGCAGAATATCGACCTCGACGGTGGGGTTGCCCCGGCTGTCAAGAATTTCCCGCCCGACGATGTCCACAATGGCCGTCATTGCTATGCCCTCCGTTGGATAAAAATACTCGGCGTTGGATTCAGAAATCTCGGGGGCACCTCTAGCGTTCAAGCACTGGCGCGGCAAGAGATGCCGCACGCCTGAGGGGCAACGGAGTGCATTTTCCTGCACATGTGGGAGCAACGCCGCAGCCGGAGAGCCACACACGGCGCGTCTGCGGGCGCAGCGAAAGGTGCGGCGGGGCCATTGCGAACGGCATGACCACGGCACAGGCCGAGCGTGCAGCCGACGCGAGACGCGTCGTGCGCAGCCCTCCGGCCAGAGAGCATCATGAGCCGCCTGTCCTGCAAGCCCCACCTTAAAGGGAGGGGTCACCAGGCAGGCAGGGGCTCAGGCCAACCCTCGTGGGCCGCGCCGGGTTTGACCGCCGGCGAGCGCGGCCCGTTTCAGGCAATTAGTGCAGTTGCCAGCCGTTTTCCGACCAGCGCATGGTACGCTGAATAACCTCGCGGCCGGTCTTTACCCGTCCCCGGAGGTCAGGATTGTTGGCCCACGGCGCGGTCACCACATGGCGGAGCGCCACCTGCGCATCGAGCAAGCGCCGGTCGCCTTCGCCATACTCCCGGTAGTTGATGACGCGATCGACCTCGGTCTTGCCGTAGCAGAGCATATTATCGCGCACGAACGTGCGCCCCTGCTCGCTCAGATCGAAGTTCGCGCTGTTCAGGACAGACGGCGGAGCACCGGTCTGGCTGACTTCGCCTGCGACGAGGACGCCCTCCTGCACAAGGGCCTGAACCCACTTGGCATCAGCGGCCTCGCTGATGTCATTTTCGTACATGACCGAAAGCGGGAAGCCGGAGGCCACCTCCATGCAGAGATCCTTGCCGTACTTGGCGACGAACGCCTGCTCGATGTCCCCCTCGGAACCGCACGCGGAAAGCAAAAGCGAAGCTGCAATTACACCTACCAATGCCGAGCTCTTCATAACGTCTCCCCACTCGCATCGTAGATAGATTTATTTGTTATATATTATTTGCATCATATGCCCGCGCTTCGGCCGTAACAAGGCAAATATACAGGGGGTATGATCGTTAGATGACCACCCCAACAGCCAACACCGGGATCTGTACTAAGTTAAGGTGACTAAATAACGGAAAGCAGAGCGACTTGCGCCGCCATACAATGACAGCTTGGCCTGAACTTTTCCAGAGCTTGATAGAAATTGGTAAGAGACGGCCTCCCAAGTCGGGTAGCCGGGACTTTAAAGTAGCCTCTATGCCTCCCGTCTTGTCTGACACTGCGCTTGTTTCTGGACCGGACGGGCATTGATAATGCATCCTGCCGCGCCCTGCATGAGGAGGACTTTAATTGAATTGATTTGAGTGGAGCAAATAGATCAGCGGGCCGCACCACGGCCCGCCAGACAAAATCGAGCTGGACGACACTTTGCCGGCCTGGCTTTGCGCAAGCACAGGCAGTTCCGGCCTACCGACAAGACGCTCTAGCGCTGTTTGAGGCCCGGATGAAGCACCCGATCACCTTCGGCGATGCCCAACTCTTCCGACTGGCCACCCGCGATTTCAAGCACAGCGACGACAGCCCCGCGCGACTGGCGCGGCTGGAGCGAGTGCGGCTTGGCATTGGGTGCGATGCTCTCGATCCGACCATCTTTCTTGATGAAGATCAAATCGAGCGGGATGTAGGTATTGTACATCCAGAAGGATGCCTGCCGTGGCTCCGGAAACAGGAACAGCATGCCCGTGTCCGGCTCGATGGACTTACGGAACATCATTCCGATTTCATGCTCTTCGGGCGTGCGCGCAACCTCGACCTTAAAAACGGTGGGTTTGCCGCCCTTCCGCTCGATTGTCAGTTCAGAGGTTGCAAGGCGCTGTGGCTGTCCAAGCGGTTTGCCGCCGCCTGCCCATGCACCTGACAGCGCCAGCCCGCTGAACGGCAGACCACCGTTTGCCTGGCCTTCTTTTGATTGGCCACCATCTGACTGGCTGCCATTCGGCTGGTCGCTGCTTATTGGCACCACACCACCGGGGCCTGCCCGATCGGTGGGAACTGTTGCGATATCCAGGGCGAGCGCGGCCAACACCGCACCCGCCCCCAAGGATACCCTGATCAGGGTCGACCTGAAATTCATAGCTTCGGGATCACGCGTCGAGAACTTGCTCGACGACGACTGCCAGCGGCCCCTTCTCTCCGGCAGCAATCCTTGCTTTCAAGGACTGGCCAGGGATCAGTTCCAGAATGTCAGCCCGCCGCAACGTCTCCATGTGAACGAAGATGTCCTGCGTGCCGACGCCACGTGACAGGAAGCCATATCCCTTTAACCGATTGAACCACTTCACCGTTACGGTTTCGAAGTTCCCTGCCGGAGGCAGGAGCGAGAGCGGGTCTGTTCGCTCTGCTACACGCTGCAAAACCGTTTCGGGGTCTGGCCCGATGGCTGTCGAGAGATCCAGATTAAGGATCTTAGATGCTTGGCGGCCCCTATCCCGCTTTACGGCAAGACAGGTCAGCGTAGCCCCCTCAGGCAGGGTCCGACGACCAACTTCCCGCAATACGGTAAAGTGAACCAAGACATCTCCACCACCGACTGAAGGCACCAAAAAGCCGTATCCCTTTACGGCATCGAACCACTTGATGGTTCCGGTGACTTCCTCTCCGGTGGCCTCTGACTGCCGGTCGAGGTTCTCCCCTCCTTGAACCCTTTCCGCCATTTGGTTCCTTCCAACGCTATGCACCACAGATTTGTGCTATGACGATCAGTTAGCACATGTTTTCCCTGCGTCCAATTGACAAAGACCCAGGTCAACCGGCCCCCATGTTTGCCGGGAGCAATTTTTCAAAAGCTGCCACCACACATAACTGCTGATCCTCCCGTACTAAAAGTTACTCCTAATACTATAAAATTAACGAAAAATCGCCGTGTTAACAGCAATTTGGCTAACTTTATAGCCGTTTAGGTTAACCGATCCGCATTCAGGAGGCGTGATATACACATTCCCTAACACCCAGTTAACCATACGACTATTTTTTCGGAAGTCCGCCCTGCGGGCATCAACCTGAACAGGTGGGAAATGGACAAAACCTGCGGTTCATTTGTCTTATCAAGATACCAATTCAGCGCATTTCCGGTTTCCGATTCGATACGAACCCCCGCACAGGTTACTAGGCAACCTATTGAATATTATACATTCTTCGGAGCATCGAGGAAGAACGCACGAGCGGCTGTGCGCGAATCTCCCTAAGGAGACAAATCAGCGCGTCGCTAAGCCCGTGATGCGGACACACCCGAGGGTCCGCAGGGCACGCCAGCCGACCCGGATCCACCCCTTCCGCTTGCTGATCACCCTTCCCCTCCGCTATCAGAGCGCAAGGTTTTGCAAGTAGACAGGAAGAACATGGCCGGTCTGACCGAAGAGAAGACTTCGCCGGTCACGGCACGACAGGCTGACGAACTGGCTTTCCTGTTCGGCACGGTCCTTG
>NZ_DATBUP010000110.1:0-4881 GCF_036515995.1 Pedomonas sp.
CGGCCCGGTCTCAGGTCATCGTAGGGAATCGGGTCGAGCACGTGAAAGTCCGCATTGTACTTGGCGCGCAGGTCGTCCGGGTACGTCGGGCCAACGGCGATCTCCGTTGATTCGGTGATATGAGCATCTCCCTGCCGAAAATACATGCCGCAGAACTCCGCGCCCACCCGCCGTTTCAGGCGAGCCAAGAACGTGTTCCACAACGGTTTTTCCAGAGGCCCGGAGTGCAGGCTGGTCAGGATGTCGCGCTCGTCCAGAGGGATCATTTTACAGCACCTCCCATATGGGGGGTCCATTTCTCGCCAAGATGCGTAGGAAATGCAACCGTACAAAAACGGAACCTGAGGGGGAGAACTCTCAATGAGCGGATTGCAAAGATCGCTCACCCATCTGGAGCGGCTCGAGGCCGAGGCGATTCACATCATGCGCGAGGTTGTTGCCGAAGCGGAGCGTCCGGTGATGCTCTATTCGGTGGGCAAGGACTCGGCCGTGATGCTGCATCTGGCCCGCAAGGCATTTTACCCGTCGCCGCCGCCGTTCCCGCTCCTGCACGTGGACACGACCTGGAAGTTCCAGGAGATGTACCGCCTGCGCGACCGGATGGCGAAGGAAAGCGGCATGGAGCTGCTTGTCTACCACAACCCGGAGGCGATGGAGCGCGGCATCAATCCGTTCGATCACGGCCCGCTGCATACCGACATGTGGAAGACCGAAGGCCTGAAGCAGGCGCTCGACAAGTGGGGCTTTGACGCGGCCTTCGGCGGCGCGCGCCGCGACGAGGAGAAGAGCCGCGCCAAGGAGCGCATCTTCAGCTTCCGCACTGCGACCCACGGCTGGGATCCGAAGAACCAGCGCCCGGAGCTGTGGAACCTCTACAACGCCCGCAAGCATCGGGGCGAGAGCATCCGCGTGTTCCCGATCTCCAACTGGACCGAGCTGGATGTGTGGCAGTACATCCACCTCAACAACATTCCGATCGTGCCGCTGTATTTTGCAGCCCCGCGTCCGACCGTGGAGCGCGATGGCCTGATCCTGATGGTCGATGACGACCGCTTCCCGCTGAAGCCCGGTGAAGAGCCGGTGATGCGCTCCATCCGCTTCCGCACGCTGGGGTGCTATCCCCTGACCGGTGCGGTGGAGAGCACGGCCTCCAGCCTGACGGAAGTCATCCAGGAGACCCTGCTGACCACCACGTCCGAGCGGCAGGGACGCGCCATCGACAAGGACGCCGGCGGCGCCGGCATGGAAAAGAAGAAGCAGGAGGGGTATTTCTGATGACCCTGACCACCACTTCCGATGATCCGATTTACGTCACCGACGCGCTGATCGCCGAGGATATCGACGCCTATCTGGTCCAGCATCAGCACAAGACCATGCTGCGCTTCATCACCTGCGGCAGCGTGGATGACGGCAAGTCGACCCTGATCGGCCGTCTTCTGTATGACTCGAAGATGATCTTCGAGGACCAGCTGGCCGCGCTGGAAGCCGACAGCAAGCGCGTCGGCACGCAAGGGCAGGACATCGACTTTGCCCTCCTGGTCGATGGCCTGGCCGCCGAGCGCGAACAGGGCATCACCATTGACGTCGCCTACCGCTTCTTCGCAACCGAGAAGCGCAAGTTCATCGTTGCCGACACCCCGGGCCACGAGCAGTACACCCGCAACATGATCACCGGTGCCTCCACCGCGGATCTGGCGGTCATTCTGATCGACGCGCGCAAGGGCGTGCTCACCCAGACCCGCCGCCACAGCTACCTGGCGCAGCTGGTGGGCATCAAGAACATCGTTCTGGCCGTCAACAAGATGGACCTTGTGGACTACAGCCAGGAGGTGTTCGACAAGATCGTTGCCGAGTACACCGCCTTTGCCCGCTCGATCGGCATCGAGCAGTTCGTCCCCATGCCGATCTCCGGCTTCAAGGGCGACAACATCACCACCAGCTCGGCCAACACCCCATGGTACACCGGCCCGAGCCTGATCGAGCACCTGGAATCGGTGGAGGTCAACAGCACGGCGGACCTCGCCAAGCCGTTCCGCATGCCGGTGCAGTGGGTCAACCGCCCGAACCTGGACTTCCGTGGCTTCTCGGGCCTCATCGCCTCGGGCAGCGTCAAGCCGGGCGATCAGATCCGCGTGCTGCCCTCGGGCAAGACCAGCACCATCACCCGCGTCGTCACGATGGATGGCGATCTGGACGAGGCCATTGCGGGCCAGTCCGTCACCCTCTGCTTTGCAGACGAGGTGGACTGCTCGCGCGGTGACGTCATCGCCACGGCCGATGCCCCGCCGCAGGCCGCCGACCAGTTCGAGGCCACCCTCGTCTGGATGGCGGACGAGGCCATGACCCCGGGCCGGGCCTACTGGCTGAAGCTGGGCACCCAGACCGTCTCGGCAACGGTGCAGGCGCCCAAGTACGCGGTCAACGTCAACACGATGGAGCACATCGCGGTCAAGACGCTGGAGCTGAACGCCATCGGCGTGGCCCAGCTGGCGACCGACAAGCCGATCGTGTTCGAGCCGTATGACGCCAACCGGACGCTCGGCGGCTTCATTCTCATCGACAAGATGACCAACGCCACCGTGGCGGCCGGTCGCCTGCACTTCTCGCTGCGGCGCGCCCAGAACGTCCATTGGCAGGCGCTGGACATCAGCCGGGAGGCCCGCGCCAACCTGAAGAACCAGAAGCCTGCGGTGCTGTGGTTCACCGGCCTGTCCGGTGCCGGCAAGTCCACCATCGCCAACCTCGTTGAAAAGAAGCTGTTCCGGATGAACCGGCACACCTTCCTGCTGGACGGCGACAACGTGCGCCACGGCCTCAACAAGGACCTGGGCTTCACCGAGGCGGACCGCATCGAGAACATCCGTCGTGTCGGCGAAGTGGCGCGCCTCATGACCGATGCCGGCCTGATCGTCATCACCGCCTTCATCTCGCCGTTCCGGGCGGAGCGCGAGATGGTGCGCAAGATGCTGCCTGAGGCCGAGTTCTTCGAAGTGTTCATCGACACGCCGCTGAGCGTGGCCGAGGAGCGCGACGTGAAGGGTCTCTACAAGAAGGCACGCTCGGGCGAGCTGAAGAACTTCACCGGTATCGACAGCCCGTATGAGCCGCCTTACAGCCCGGAAATCCGCATCGACACCAGCAAGGTCACGCCCGAACAGGCCGCGACCATGATCGTCGATGCCCTCCTGGGAGATGCTTGATGACGGCCGCTCAAGGAGCTGCCGCCGTAGCAGCAAGCAACGCCAACGGAGCACCTGCGCAAGCAGGTGCTTCCCTCACCGACGCGGAACTGGCCGCTCACCTCGCTGAGGTGGCGGGCCGCATCCTGATCGAGGTGCGTGCCTCAGGCATGCTCTCGCTCAAGAAGCTGGGCAAGGCGGGCGACGCCACCGCCAACCAGTTCCTCATCCATGCCCTGCGGGAACAGCGGCCCGATGACGGCCTTTTGTCCGAGGAAAGCAAGGACACCGACGAGCGTCTGACCAAGGAGCGCGTGTGGATCATCGATCCGGTCGATGGCACCCGCGAATATGGCGAGGAGCGCACCGACTGGGCAGTCCACGTAGCGCTTGCCATCAACGGCGTGCCCACCATTGGTGCGGTCGCGCTGCCGGGCCTGGGCGTGGTGCTGCGGACCGACCAGCCGGGCGTCGTCCCGCCTGCACCGGAGCGTCTGCGTATGGTCGTCAGCCGGACCCGTCCGGCGCGCGAGGCAACGGAAGTCGCCGAGCGCCTGGGCGCGGAACTGGTGCCGATGGGCTCGGCCGGTGCCAAGGCCATGTCGATCATCCGGGGCGAGGCAGACATCTACCTGCACTCCGGCGGTCAGTACGAGTGGGACAGCTGCGCGCCTGCGGCGGTAGCGCTGGCCTACGGCCTGCACTGCTCGCGCATCGACGGCAGCCCGCTGGTCTACAACCAGCAGGACACCTACATGCCGGATCTGCTGATCTGCCGGAAGGAGCATGCCGAGCAGGTGCTGGCGCTCATCCCCCAGATCGCGCCCGCTGCATAAAAGCAAAAGGCCTTTCCCCGGAAAACAACCGGGGAAAGGCCTTTCTTATTTGCCCAAGTTCGCCGGTGCCGGCGCTGGCCTCAGGGGGCCATCCACTCGCCGCCGTTCACGTCGAGCACGGCGCCGGTGACCATCTTGGTGTAGTCCGAGACGAACATCAGCACCGAGCGGGCGCACTCTTCCTCAGGCGGGATCACGCCCAGCGGGATTTTGGACGCCACGCCCTGGACGAACGCCTCCTCGCTGCCGCCCGTTGCCGCCACCATGCGCTTGACCGCCTGGCGGACCGGCTCGCCCCACAGCCAGCCCATGCGGGTGCAGTTGACGCGGATGTTGTACTGGCCCACGTCCGCCGCGATCTGGCGCGAGAGGGTCGCCAGCGCGCCCTTGGCAACCGCGTAGGAGATCGAGCCGCCGGGCAGCGGCTTCAAGGACTGCATGGTCGCCACGTTGACGATGGCGCCGCCGCCTTGCGCCTTCATCGGCTCCAGGACGGCCTGGGCCATGCGGGCCGCGCCGAGTGCGCCAACGTCGATCACCTGGCCCCAGCGCTCGATGTCGCCATTCTCGAACGGGGCGTCCTCGCCGCCCACATAGGCGCTGTTGATCAGGCCATCGACCCGGCCGAAGGCGTCAACGGCAGCCTTTACCAGCGCGTCGCAGTCGGCTCTGCGGCTCACGTCCGCCGATTTGGCAACGGCCTCGCCGCCGCCGGCACGGATCTCGGAGGCAACGCCATCCAGAAAGTCCTGGTTGCGTGCGCCCAGCACCACCTTGGCGCCTTCCTGTGCGGCAATCCTTGCCATCGCCTGACCCATCCCCGGACCTACGCCGGTGATGATGATCACCTTGTCTTTCAGCAGCAT
>NZ_DATBUP010000111.1:0-1690 GCF_036515995.1 Pedomonas sp.
CGGCCTCCACCTACTCGATCCTCAACCTGGCACGGGCGGGCGATAATATCGTCAGCTCCACCAACCTTTATGGCGGCACCTGGAACCTCTTTGCCAACACGCTGAAGGATCTGGGCATTGAGGTCCGCTTCGCCGACCCGACCGACCCGGAGAGCTTCCGCCGCGCCACGGACGAGCGCACCCGCGCCTACTATGCGGAATCCCTGCCCAATCCGAAGCTGAACGTGTTCCCGGTGGCCGAAGTGGCTGCCATCGGCCGGGAATTCGGCATTCCGCTCATCGTCGACAACACGGCCGCCCCCATTCTCCTGCGCCCGCTGGAGCATGGCGCGGCCATTGTGGTCTATTCCACCACCAAGTTCATCGGCGGCCACGGCACGTCCATCGGCGGCATGATCGTGGACGGCGGCAATTTCGACTGGGCCGCCCACAAGGAGCGCCAACCGGTGCTGAACACGCCGGACCCGAGCTACCACGGCGCGATCTGGACCGAGGCGACCAAGGACATGGGCCCGGTCGCCTACATCATCCGCGTGCGCACCAACCTGCTGCGCGACATGGGCTCGGCCATCTCGCCGTTCAATGCCTTCCAGCTGATCCAGGGCGTTGAAACCCTGCCGCTGCGCATGGCCCGCCACTGCGAGAACGCCAGCGCCGTCGCCGCCTGGCTTGCCAGGCACCCGAAGGTGACGAAGGTGATCCACCCCTCGCTGCAGACGGGCGTGGAGCGCGAGCGCGCCGACAAGTACCTGAGCGGCGGCTACGGCAGCCTGCTCGGCTTCGAGCTGGAGGGCGGCCTCGAGGCCGGTCGCCGGTTCATCGACAACCTGAAGCTGTTCTATCACGTCGCCAACATCGGCGATGCGCGCAGCCTGGCCATTCACCCGGCCTCGACCACCCACTCCCAGCTGAGCGCGGAAGAGCAGGCGGCAACCGGCGTGACGCCGGGCTACGTGCGCCTCTCCATCGGCATCGAGCATATCGATGATATTCTCGCCGATCTGGAAGGCGCGCTGACCGGCGCATAAGCGGATCAGGGGCGCTTCGCCAAAGGGGGCATGGCCACGGAGCGTGCCCCCTGCGCCCCGCTTTTCCCGGCAGCGGGCCGTGTTGTCGTATTTCCAAAGAGGCGTTTCACGATGATCATGTACGGCATACCGAACTGCGACACCGTCAAGAAAGCCAGGGTCTGGCTGACGGACAAAGGCATCGATTTCACGTTCCACGACTACAAAAAGTCGGGTGTTCCTGAAGATGCTCTGAAGAGCTGGGTTGCAGAACACGGGTGGGAAGTCGTGCTCAACAGGGCGGGCACCACGTTCAAGAAACTGCCTGACGAGGCCAAGGCCGGCCTGACAGCGGAGAAGGCAATTGCCCTGATGACCGAGCAGCCGTCCATGATCAAGCGGCCAATCCTTGATCTGGGCGACAAGCGGCTCGTCGGCTTCAAGCCCGACATCTACGCTGAAGCATTCAGCCGTTGATTTAACGCTGACCTCAAAGCTGCGCGGCCTGACCAGGCGCCGGGGGCCTTGCCTCCTCCGGCGATCAGGCTTCGACTTCAAAGTGTTCAGGAAGGCGGGCCAGAACCGGCATTCCGGCGTCCCGGCGTTTGATGACAGACGTGTGGATTGTAGCGCCTTCGGGAATAAGGCGCGGCTCCTTCAGCGGCAGGTAGAGCCCGAAGGCG
>NZ_DATBUP010000112.1:0-9889 GCF_036515995.1 Pedomonas sp.
CTACCGCCCCGCATGCGACCGCTGCAATGCTTGCCAGTCCGTTCGGGTGCGCACCGCCGAGTTCAGGCCGAACGGTTCCATGCGCAAGCAGCTACGCCGGAACGACGACCTGGTGGTCAACGCCTGCGAACCGTGGGCAACCTCCGAGCAGTTTAACCTGCTGCAATGCTACCTGCAGGCACGCCACCCCAACGGCGGCATGACGCAGATGGATGCGGATGATTATGCCGACATGATCGAGCGCACGCCGGTCGACACTGTTGTTTACGAATATCGCGAACCGAGCCCGAACCCCGATGCGGAAAGCGCCGGCAAGCTGGTGGGCGTGTGCCTGACCGACCATCATTCGGATGGCCTCTCCATGGTCTACAGCTTCTTCGAGACCGATGGTGCGCGGCAGGGACTTGGCACCTACATCATTCTCGATCACATTCGCCGCGCAGCAGAGCTTTGCCTGCCGTATGTGTATCTGGGCTACTGGATTCCTGACTGCCGCCAGATGGCCTACAAGATCCGCTACAAGCCGCTGGATGTACTGACCGCGGGCGGTTGGGTGCCGATTGAGGAAATCGAGCCCGGCCACCACGAGGGCAAGCCCACCATGCCCGCCATGGGGCACTACGCCTTCCGCCCCGCCGCAAAAGACGACTTCTGATCACGCAAGCTCCGCTGGCGCGAGGGAAGCAGCTTCCCCCTGCCCGGCCCATGTCATGAGTTGCCGCCCTTTGAATGCAGAACGGAACAGGGTGCGCCCGCACTCAGGCTGAACGGGCCAATATCCGGCTTCGAGCCGTTGTGTTCCTGCCCGCAGAAATCGCTAAGGCCGGAGGGCAGCGTTCGGCCCTTGCCCGCAATGGCGTCCGCATCCATCACCGAAAAATCGCCCTTCGGCGGATTAGCGAAAATGCCCCGGCTTACCGGCTGCAACAGGGCCGCACGCCAGCCGGACACCAGATTGTTCTCAAGCTGCGTCGTGCCGCCATCGCGCTCACGCACGCGACCATCGATGATGTTGTTGAAGATGTAGGCGTCAGTCTCGGCATAGCGGGCATCCAGCCCCACGGTGCCCGCCACCAGATTGTTATGCACGACCGCATTGGCAGCCTTGTTGAGGTAAATCCCCACATCGTTCGGACAGTTGAGGATCACGTTGTTGCGAATGACGGCGCCGTCGCTTTCAAAGGCGCACTTCCCATCCCGACAGGCGTAATCCGCCGTGCCGCCGCCACCCAACGACAGGCCCAGCCGGACACCGCCCTTGTGCTTCCATTCGCACATCACGAGGTTCCGCTCGAACACGCCGCCACGGCTCGCGCCCTTGATGAACGCCGCATAGCTGGTGTGATCGCTCCCGTTCTTGGCGAAGTCAGCAATGAAATTGGACGTGACCCGCCAGCCGTCTGCGCCAACGATATCGATCAGTGTCACCGGGTGCGTGGTATTGCGCGGGCGGTCATTGCTGAAGCGATTGCCCTCTATAAGGCCATAGTCCGGCGTCCGGTCACGCTTGCGGGACAGGTTCACCTTGATGGGCGCATTGAAGTTCCGCATCACGGTGTTGCGGATGATGGCGGAGCGCGCCCCGCCGTACACGTGCACACCATGCTCGCAGTAGTCATCAAGGCTGCACACGCCTTCAAGCACGAGATTCTCGATAACCCAGTACGCGCCGGACAGGTCGATCGCCGCCGTTGAAGGCGACGTGATCGTTGCGTCTCCCAGCCGGGCCGCGCGCAGGAAGATCGGCTGGTCCGGCGTACCGCTCGCACGCGCATCGAGGCCCGAAAGGCGATAGACGCCGGGCATCAGAAGAATGTGAGCGCCAGCCTGTGCAGTGCGCACAGCGTCGACCAGTTCCTTTTCATTGGAAACTTCGATTGGCGCAGCGGACGGCAGGCTCTGGATCACGCGCTCAGGCACGTCGCCCGCTGGTGCTGCCATGACCGGCAGGGGCACGCCGTCTTCCGTATAACGCGCGTAGAGCGGTGTGTTCAGGATGCGGGGGCCGACAATGGGCGAGACCGAGAGCGAGTCCCGGTCAGGCAATTCTTCAGCCTTCGCGCTGCCCACCAGCGAGAAGCTGGTGCGGTTGTTCTCGACCACGAACAGGTCAACGGCGGCGAAGGCCCAGTCCACCGACGGATACTTGGCGCGCTGCCATGCCAGCTCCGGTGCCAGCGCCCGGCTCCAGGTGCGCATGAACGGCTCCTGAAAATGGTGCTGGGTCCATAGTGCCGCGCCCGCCACGAGCAGAAGCACCAGAACCGCCAACCCTGCGCACGCTTTCAGGAAGCCGCGCAGTCGCTGACTTCCCTGTGTTCTGGCCCGTACCATCTTGCCCCCCGGCATCGCCCCGACCGATCATCCGGCCCGGGCGATACTTACGGGCAGCAATGGCTTCAGAGTCAATATCCCAGATTCGGGCGCAGCCAGCGCTCCGCCTGCTCGACGGACACGCCGCGACGGCGGGCATAGTCTTCCACCTGATCCTTCCCCACGCGTGCGACGCCGAAATACTGCGCTTCCGGGTGGGCGAAGTAATAGCCCGAGACGGCTGCCGTCGGCACCATCGCGAAGCTTTCGGTCAGCTGGATGCCCGCGTGCTGGCCCGCATTCAGCAGACGGAACAGCTCGGGCTTTTCCGAGTGGTCCGGGCAGGCAGGATAGCCCGGAGCCGGACGGATGCCCTGATACTTCTCGCGGATGATGTCCTCGTTGCTGAGGCATTCCTGTACTGCATAACCCCAGTATTCCTTGCGCACGCGCTCATGCATCCGCTCGGCCAGCGCTTCGGCCAGACGATCCGCCAGCGCCTTCAACAGGATGTCGGAATAGTCGTCGTGGTTGGCCTTGAAGCGCGCCAGATGCTCGTCGATGCCATGGCCTGCCGTCACTGCAAAACCGCCGAGGTAGTCCCCCTGCGAGGCCACGAAGTCGGCCAGACACATGTTGGGCCGCCCTTCCCGCTTGGCGAACTGCTGGCGCAGGAAATGGGTGCGGGAGAGCTCCTTCGTACGGCTTTCATCTTCATAGAGCACAACGTCATCGCCATCACGCGCGGCAGGCCAGAAGCCGATCACCGCCTTGGCGGTCAGCCATTTTTCCTTGATGATCTTCTCAAGCATGGCCTGCGCGTCTGCGAACAGCTGGCTTGCACTCTCGCCCACCACTTCGTCGGTCAGGATGGCCGGATAGTTGCCCGCCAGTTCCCACGAGCGGAAGAACGGCGTCCAGTCGATGCGCTCCACCAGATCTTCCAGCGGATAATCATCGAACACCTTGGTGCCGAGGAACGACGGCTTGGGTGGCACATAGCCGTCCCAGTTCACCTTCACGCCGTTGCTGCGCGCTGCCTCCAGCGAAATCAGCTCGGATTCCTTGTTGTTGGCGCGCTTGACGCGAATGGCTTCGTATTCCGCCGCCACGTCAGCCACAAAGGCATCTCGCCCAGTTTCGGAAACCAGCGAAGTTGCAACGCCAACGGCGCGGCTGGCGTCCAGCACGTGAATGGTCGGCCCGCTTTCATAGCGCGGCGCGATCTTCAGCGCGGTGTGAACCTTGGAGGTGGTCGCCCCGCCGATCAACAGCGGAATGGTGAAGCCCTCACGGGTCATCTCCTCCGCCACCGTGCACATTTCGTCCAGCGACGGCGTGATGAGGCCGGACAGGCCAATGATGTCCGCGCCCGTTTCCTTCGCTGTCTTCAGGATGGTCTGGTACGGCACCATGACGCCGAGGTCGATCACCTCGTAATTATTGCACTGAAGCACGACGCCGACGATGTTCTTGCCGATGTCGTGCACGTCGCCCTTGACCGTCGCCATGACGATCTTGCCCTTGGCCTTGGTGTTTTCGGACTTCTCCGCCTCGATGAACGGAATGAGGTGCGCCACCGCCTTCTTCATGACGCGAGCGGACTTCACGACCTGCGGCAGGAACATCTTACCCGCGCCGAACAGGTCACCGACCACGTTCATGCCCGCCATCAGCGGACCTTCGATCACTTCAATCGGCCGGGCAAACTGCTGGCGCGCTTCTTCCGTGTCGTCGATCACATGGGCATCGATGCCCTTGACCAGCGCGTACTCCAGCCGCTTGACCACCGGCCAGGAACGCCATTCGGCTTCCTGCGCCTCGGCCTGCCCGCCGGTCTCCCGGTATTTCTCCGCAATTTCCAGCAGGCGTTCGGTTGCATCCTCGCGGCGGTTGAGGATCACGTCCTCCACCCGCTCGCGCAGCTCCGCCGGAATTTCGTCGTAAACGTCCAGCTGCCCTGCGTTGACGATGCCCATGTCCATGCCCGCCTGAATGGCATGATACAGGAACACCGAGTGCATGGCCCGGCGCACCGGTTCGTTGCCGCGGAAGCTGAACGAAATGTTCGAAACACCGCCCGAGATTTTCACATGCGGACAGTTCGCCTTGATCTGACGACAGGCCTCGATGAAATCGACGGCGTAGTTGTTGTGCTCCTCGATACCCGTGGCGACCGCGAAGATGTTCGGGTCGAAAATAATGTCCCCGGGCGGCACCTTGGCCTTTTCGGTGAGCAGCTTGTAGGCGCGGGTGCAGATTTCCACCTTGCGCGCGCAGGTGTCCGCCTGACCAACCTCGTCGAACGCCATCACCACCATCGCCGCGCCGTAGCGGCGCACAAGGCGGGCCTGCTCAAGGAATTGCGCCTCGCCTTCCTTCATGCTGATGGAATTGACGATCGCCTTGCCCGACACGCACTTGAGACCGGTCTCGATCACGCTCCACTTGGAGCTGTCGATCATGATCGGCACGCGGGCGATGTCCGGCTCGGCAGCGATGAGCTTCAGGAAAGTCTCCATCGCCTTTTCGGCATCGAGCAGACCTTCATCCATATTGATGTCGATGATCTGCGCGCCCGCCTCGACCTGCTGGCGTGCCACATCGAGCGCAGCCGTGTAATCGCCCGCCAGGATCAGTTTCTTGAACCTGGCGGAGCCGGTGACGTTGGTGCGCTCGCCAACGTTGATGAAGGTGGCTGTGGCTTGATTGGTCATTTTATCAATTCACGCAAAACTTGAGAAAAGCGAGGGTGTTCGCCGCGCTATAAAAGACCGGGAAATCCGCACCCGATCAGGCGGCGAACGCTTCCAGACCTGACAAACGCAACATCGGCTGCGGCTGCGGCACGGCGCGCGGCTTCAGACCGGCAACAGCATCCGTAATCTGCCGGATATGCGCCGGCGTGGTACCGCAGCAGCCGCCCACGACGTTGATGAGGCCATGCTGCGCCCAATCCGCAATCAGGCTGCCGGTCGTCTCCGGCAGCTCGTCATACTCGCCCATTTCATTAGGCAGGCCGGCGTTCGGATAAACGCACAGCAGCGTATCCACAATGCGGGAGAGTACCGTCACATAAGGGCGCAGCTCGGTCGCGCCGAAGGAACAGTTGAGCCCCATCGACAGCGGACGCGCGTGCTGCACTGCGTGCCAGAATGCCTCGACCGTCTGGCCGGAGAGATTGCGGCCGGACATGTCGGTCAGGGTCATGGAAACCATCACCGGAACTTCTTCGCCGCGCGCCTCGGCGGCTTCATCCACCGCCACCAGCGCCGCCTTGGCGTTCAGCGTGTCGAACACGGTCTCCACCAGAATGAAATCCGCGCCGCCGTCCAGCAGGCCTTCGATCTGCTGGCGGTACACGTCCTTGATCTCGTCAAACGAGACTTCCCGGTAACCGGGATTGTTCACGTCGGGAGAAATGGACAGGGTCTTGTTGGTCGGACCAATGGCACCGGCCACGAAGCGCGGCTTCTCCGGCGTTGAATACTGATCTGCCAGCTTGCGCATCAGGGACGCGGCAGACACGTTGATTTCATAAGCCAGATCTTCCGTGCCGTAGTCAGCCTGGCTGATGCGATTGGCGTTGAAGGTGTTGGTAGCGACCAGATCCGCCCCTGCCTCCAGATACTGACGGCAGATCTCGGCGATGTCGTCCGGGCGCGTCAGGTTCAGCAGATCGTTATTGCCCTTCTGATCCCGCGAGAAATCCCGGCCGGCGCGAAAATCACTCTCGGACAATTTCAGGCGCTGGATCGCCGTGCCGTAGGGGCCGTCCTTCACCAGAATTCGACGCGCCGCCGCTGCCCGATACTGTGCTGCTTTTTCCGCCCTGTTCATGCCGCAACCTCCACATCCGGTTTGCTGGCCGGTCGCACACCTAGCAGGTGGCAGATCGCGCCCGTCAGTTCAGCCCGGTTCAACGTATAAAAATGAAAATCCCGAATGCCGCGCTGGTACAGTCGCGCGCACAGCTCCGCCGCGATGGTGGCGGAAACCAGCTGTCGCGTCTGCGGCTGATCGTCCAGCCCTTCGAACAGGCGGCCCATCCAGTCCGGCACGGTTGCGCCGCACATGTCTGCCATGCGCTTCAGCTGCGCAAAATTGGTGACCGGCAGAATGCCCGGCAGTACCGGCACGTTGATGCCCGCCGCGTGCGCCAGATCGACAAACCGCAAGTAGCAGTCAGGATCGAAAAAGAACTGAGTAATGGCGCGGGTCGCGCCCGCATCTACCTTGCGCTTCAGATTCTCGATATCCGCGATGCGCGACGGGGAATCAGGATGGCATTCCGGATAGGCGCCGACGCTGATCTCGAACGGCGCGATCTTCGTCAGACCCGCCACCAGATCGGCAGCGTTCTGGTAACCGTCCGGATGCGCCTCGAACGGAGTATTGATGCCCGTCGGCATATCGCCACGCAGGGCCACGATGTGACGCACGCCGCTTTCCCAATAGGCGCGAGCCACCTCGTCCACCTCATCGCGCGTGGCGGCAACGCAGGTCAGGTGCGCTGCGGGCGTGAGCGAGGTTTCCTTCAGGATGCGCGTGACAGTATTGTGCGTGCGCTCGCGGGTCGATCCGCCAGCGCCGTAGGTGACAGAGACGAAGCGCGGGTTCAGCGGCTCCAGCGCCTTGATGGAGGTCCAGAGGGTTTCCTCCATCTTCTCCGTCTTTGGCGGGAAGAATTCAAACGACACACCGATATCGCCGGGCACGTCGGCGAACAGTGGGCGGAAGCTCGGGGTCAGGGTATTCATCGCTTGTCTTCTTCCTCGTTTTTCTCACCGAGCCACAACGTCACGGTCAGTTCGCTGCCGTGCAACTGCTCTGCAACGCTGGCCGCAAGGCCAGCCGTTTCCATCCATTCAATGACCTGCCTGTCAGGAAAGCCCAGCCGACGGTGGGCATGCTCTTCCCGCAGGAATTCCTTGTCATGCGGTGCGAAGTCCGCAACCAGCAGCCGCCCGCCGGGACGCAGAACCCGCGCCGCCTCCGCAATGGCCGCCTGCGGCTCCTCGGCGTAGTGCAGCACCTGATGGATCACCACGGCGTCAAACACCGCAGCGCCGTTCAGGGCATACATGTCGCCCATGCGCACCTGCACGTTGCGCAGCTCCGCCGCCTCAAGGCGCGTGCGGGCCAGCTTGAGCATTTCCTGGCTGGTATCGATACCAACCGCCTTGCCCACATGCGGCCCCAGCACCTCCAGAATGCGCCCCGTGCCCGTACCGATGTCGAGCAGTGCATCAATGGGCTGCGCGAGCAGGTGGCGGATGATGGCATCTTCCACTTCCCGCTCGGAAATATAGAGGGAGCGCACCTCATCCCACTCGGCGGCGTGCTCCTCGAAATAGGCGTTGGCGCGGCTCACCCGCTCAGCCTGCACGTCCTTCAGCCGGGCGATGTCGCCGCACAGCATCGGATCGTCGCTTGGAACCAGCACGTCCAGCATCCGGCGCAGAATGCCCGCCAGCTCGCCTTCCGCCAGCCGGAAGAACACCCACGCCCCTTCCTTGTGCCGCTCGACCAGCCCCGCATCGACCAGAATCTTCAGGTGGCGCGAGACCCGCGGCTGGCTTTGCCGCAGGATGCGGGTCAGGTCACTGACCGCCAGCTCCCCATAGTGCAGCAGCGCCAGAATGCGCAGGCGGCTGGGGTCGGCAGAGGCCTTCAGAACTGTAAGTGCAGCGTCCATATATGTGGACATAAAGATGTCTTTATGTGTCGTCAATAGACACGACAACGCGTGGGACACGAAAACGTGCCATCGGACAGACGCCGGGCAAATTCAATTCATTTAAACTTGTAAATTGAGAAGAAAATTACGCAGCGTGTCAGGCTGCAGGCAGCAGCACCGTGAAGCGCGCGCCCTCGCCAAGGGCGCTTTCCAGCTCGATGTCCCCGCCCATGAGACGGGCCAGGCGGCGGGAGATGTGCAGGCCGAGGCCGGTGCCTTCCGGCTTGCCGGAGTAGGTATCATTCACGCACTGCTGGAATTTCTCGAAGACACGCTCGTGATTCTCGGGCGCGATGCCGGAACCCGTATCCCAGACGGTGAACGCGATGAACGGCGGTGATCCGGGCTGGCGCGCCACGTCCACACCAATCCTCCCGCCTTCCGGCGTGAACTTGACCGCATTGGTGAGAAGGTTGACCAGGATTTGCAACGCGCGCCGTTCGTCCGCCCGAATACGCACGCTCGGGTCGCAGCGAACGGCGCTGAGATCGATGTGCTTGGCCTCGGCCCGCAACAGCAGCAGGCTGCGCGCCTGATCCACCAGCGGCGCAAGGCACACCGACTCCATGGACAGGCTGACCTCCCCCGTCTCGATCACGCTCACGTCCAGCACGTCGTTGATTAGGCCGAGCAGGTGATACCCTGCCGTTACAATATCGTTGGCATAAGCAACGTAATGGGGCTGAATTTCGCCGAAAACCTGCATCTGCATGGCTTCGGCAAAGCCGATGATGGCATTGAGCGGGGTGCGGAGCTCATGGCTCATGGAGGCCAGAAACTCGTTCTTTGCCTCCAGTGCCGTGCGCGCCTGCTCGGATGCCACATCGAGTGCGGCGTTCTTCTTGGTCAGCTCGGCCAGTGCGTCTTCCAGGTTGCGATGCGCACTGCGCGTCTGCTCCTCCATCAGGTACGTGCGGGTCACGTCCATGCCAACGCCCCGGAACCCCCGGAAGACGCCCGCATCATCGAAGACCGGCACCCCTGCCAGATGGAACAACACGGCATCGCCGACCGAATCCTCGACGACCATCAGTTGGTTGCGAAACGGTGTATGGGAGGTCAAGGCACGGTCGAAGGGATAGTCTCCCGCCATGTTTTCCTCGAACCGACCGATAGACTGAATCGGACGCCCGACCAACGTCGCCACCGGCTGGCCAACCAGCGCAGTGAGCCTGTCCGACAGCGCAGTGATCCGCAGCAGTTCATCGGTTTCCCAGAACCAGTCAGACGATGCACGGGTGAAATCTCGGAAACGAGCCTGATCCACCAGCGCGGCCCGAGTTCGGTTGATCTGGTCCGTTCCGTCCTGCAAGGAGCCGACAACACCGGAAATGGCATCGTTCGCGTCGCGCACCGGCACCATGTTCGCCCAGTAATGGCGCTCCTCGCCGGCAACGACCATGCTGAGCGAGCGCGTGACCGGCCGCCCCCAGAGTAGCGCCGCCTGCACGCCGGTCTCGAAACCGGGGATGCGCACGTTGGCATCGCTACCACCGCATTGCTGGTTCAGGCGCTGGAAGGCATCGTTGCCCTCCGCCAGCACCCCATCCTTGTCCGTACGGAAGAAAGCCGCATTGGCGGCATCGGCCAGATGCGGAATCGCCTGCGGTTCCTGGCGGGAGGCGGCAGCGTCACTTGCGTCGGTTCCTGACGCTTCGGAAGCTTTCCGAGCCGAGCGGAGCGGCGGGACGACCAGCGTTTCCGGAATGACCGTTAAGCCGGTATCAAGCCGCCCCATGCTGCACCCCATCGATCGCCAGCACGTAGGATGCGTCCAGCTGCCACAGCTTCAGCACCCGTTCCGCCTTTGCGGGGTCCAACTCGTCATACAGCTTG